>NZ_JBQKLL010000021.1:0-62698 GCF_052116245.1 Blautia sp. Sow4_E7 | reverse complement strand
ACCTCCTGTGGTGTTTTTCGTGAAAAGTGTGAAACACACTTTTTACACTTTTCACACCATTATCTCATCTTTTGGAGACGCAAGGAAGTTGACTGGTTATTCACCATTTACGAACATCAGTGCATGATCGAGCCTTATGAAAAGGAGTAAATGAGTAAAAATATCGGTACACTTCGAAATGGAGGGAAGTGTACCGATTATTTTTATGCCTATGTAGATAACAGGTCACGTTTTAGAGGCTTGCTCTAAGAAGCGGGAGGATATTTTTAGAATACTTCAATCGTATACGCTGTCTCAAACATCTCATCCATTTTCAGATGATTGATAAACGGTTTCTCAGACAGGTCTCCTGTGAAGCCACAGTCGTCGCAGCGGCCCATCCATGGCTCCAGGCAGACAAACGGAGCGTCCTGGGAAGCAGACCAGATTCCGAAATTTGGGAAGCCTACGCAGCGCAGCTCCAGGTATGGAGTGCCGTCTGGAAGCTGAATGCCAGCCTTTGTGATCTGCTCATCAAATACCAGGGCATCGTGGTCAAACATGTGGTCATCAATCTGGCAGGTACCATTTTCCAGCTTTAGTGTGGCCTTTTCGTCAGCTTTGGCTGTGCCGCTCTCTGGGTCAAGAAGAAGGTATGTCAGGCTGTCCTGGCCGTCGAAAGTGAGACGATAATCACTTCTCTTAGTATCTGGCAGAATCGGCACATTAAACGCCGGATGTCCGCCGATGGCGAAATACATATCCCCATCACTGTTATTTGCTACCTTCCAGCTGACGGTAAGGGTGCGTCCCTTCAGAATATGACGGATGCGGAGCACGAAATCAAAAGGATAAACCTTTTTGGTCTCTTCTGTGGAACGAATCTGGTGGGTTACAGAATCCGGTGTGGAATCAATACAGGTAAAATCTGTATCACGGGCAAATCCATGCTGCTTGGAAGCATATTCCTGATCCCCGATCCGGTAATGGTTTCCATAATGCTTGCCTACATTGGGAAAAAGCACTGGTGCGTGACGTCCCCAGAATTTGGGATCTCCCTGCCAGATCACCTCACGGTCTTTCTCTTTGTCATAAATGCTGACCAGCTCAGCACCGTGATCGTCAATGGTCACTTTCAGAAAGTCATTTTCCAAAACTCTTTTCATGATGTAAAACCTCCATGTGTGATGTTACGTGTGAAGCTGCAAACTCTGTCTGCGGCTACATTTCTTTCATTATACCATCTCATTTCCGGATTGTGTATCTTAACTTATAAAAATATAGCTGGAGCGTGTATGCACAGTTTAAGACAGTGGTCGGCGCTCGCATTGTAAATTTCACCATCAAAAAATTGCATTATTTGTCCAAAACATAAATAATTCATATAAAAACGACATAAAAACATAATTAAATATGCAAAATATACAATATCACATTGACTTTGCCATACACCTTTGGTAAACTATACAATTATAGGGTGAACGACCATAGAAATTTTTGACACCCACATCCATTCGAAATAGAGGAGGAATACCACAATGGCAAAGAAAAGAAATATTATTGTAGGACAGTCCGGCGGCCCCACATCTGTAATCAATTCCAGTCTTGCAGGTGTATACAAGAACGCAGTAGAGCGTGGCTTTGACAAGGTATATGGAATGCTTCACGGAATCCAGGGCCTGCTTGATGAGCAGTATATCGACCTTTCTACCCAGATCCATTCCGAGCTTGACATTGAGCTTCTGAAAAGGACCCCGTCCGCATTCCTGGGTTCCTGCCGCTATAAACTTCCGGAGATCCATGAGGACAGAGCGATTTATGAGAAAATTTTTGAGATCCTGAATAAGCTGGAGATTTACGCATTTATCTACATCGGTGGAAATGACTCCATGGACACCATCAAGAAGCTTTCCGATTACGCCATCATCACTGGCCAGACCCAGAAGTTCCTTGGCGTACCCAAGACCATTGACAATGACCTGGCACTTACCGACCACACCCCAGGTTTCGGAAGTGCAGCCAAATATATCGCCGCTTCCACCAAGGAAGTGATCCGCGACGCAGAAGGCCTCACTTATAAGAAGAACATGATCACCATCATGGAAATCATGGGACGAAATGCAGGCTGGCTTACTGGTGCTACCGCACTTTCCAAGTCAGAGGACTGCGAGGGACCAGACCTTATTTATCTTCCGGAGGTTCCTTTTGACATTGACAAGTTCCTTGCCAAAGTAAAAGACCTTCTGAAAAAGAAATCCTCCGTTGTCATCGCCGTGTCCGAGGGAATCAAACTGGCTGACGGACGCTATGTATGCGAGCTTGGAAGTGTAGGAGATTACGTGGATGCATTCGGCCACAAGCAGCTTCAGGGAACTGCCACCTATCTGGCAAACTTCCTGGCAGCAGAGTGCGGCTGCAAAACCCGCGCTGTAGAGCTTTCCACCCTTCAGAGAAGTGCTTCCCACATGGCATCCCGTGTGGACATTGACGAGGCTATGATGGTTGGCGGTGCTGCAGTGAAGGCTGCAGACGAGGGTGACACCGGTAAGATGGTAGTCATTGACCGTGTTTCCGACGATCCTTACATGGCAGCTACCGGAATCTATGACGTACACCGCATTGCAAATGAAGAGAAGCTGGTTCCAAGAAACTGGATGAACAAAGAAGCCAACAATGTGACAAAAGACTTTATTGACTATATCAAACCGCTGATCCAGGGTGATTATCAGCCGATCATGGTGAACGGTGTTCCACGTCATCTGGTGCTGAATACTGGAAGAAAAAAGAAAAATTGAGAAAATGATAAAAAATTGACTGTTTTTTACCAGAATAACCTTGACGAATGACGAATAAGCCTATAAAATAACTATGTGCGTATAAAACATAGTTTATGTTCAATGAACAAATTTTTAGGAGGAAAATGTAAAATGGCAAAATGGGTTTACATGTTTACAGAAGGTAACGCTGATATGAGAAACCTTCTGGGTGGTAAAGGTGCCAACCTTGCTGAGATGACAAACCTTGGACTTCCTGTTCCGCAGGGATTTACAATCACTACTGAAGCTTGTACTCAGTACTACGAGGACGGAAGACAGATCAACGACGAGATCATGGGTCAGATCATGGAAGCAATCACCAAGATGGAAGGAGTTACCGGAAAGAAATTCGGTGATATCGAGAATCCTCTGCTTGTTTCCGTTCGTTCAGGCGCAAGAGCTTCTATGCCAGGTATGATGGATACTATCCTGAACCTTGGTTTAAATGAAGACGTTGTAGCTGTATTATCTGAGAAATCTGGCAATCCACGTTGGGCTTGGGACTGCTACAGAAGATTTATCCAGATGTACTCTGACGTAGTTATGGAAGTTGGTAAGAAATATTTCGAAGAGCTTATCGACAAGATGAAAGCTGAAAGAGGCGTTAAACTTGACGTTGAGCTTACAGCTGACGACCTTAAAGAACTTGCTATGCAGTTCAAGGCTGAATATAAAGAAAAAATCGGTTCCGATTTCCCAGCTGATCCAAAAGAGCAGTTAGTTGGTGCAATCAAAGCCGTATTCCGTTCCTGGGACAACCCACGTGCGAACGTATATCGTCGTGACAACGATATCCCATATTCCTGGGGTACAGCTGTTAACGTACAGATGATGGCATTCGGTAACATGGGTGATGACTGTGGTACTGGTGTTGCATTTACAAGAGACCCAGCTACAGGAAACAAAGGTCTGTTCGGTGAGTTCCTTACCAATGCACAGGGCGAGGACGTTGTTGCTGGTGTTCGTACACCTATGCACATCGCTGAGATGGAGCAGAAGTTCCCAGAAGCATTCAAGAAATTTACAGAAGTTTGCCATACTCTGGAGACACACTACAGAGATATGCAGGATATGGAGTTCACTGTTGAGCATGGCCAGTTATACATGCTGCAGACACGTAACGGTAAGAGAACCGCTCAGGCTGCCCTGAAGATCGCTTGTGACCTTGTTGATGAGGGAATGAGAACAGAGGAAGAAGCAGTAGCTATGATCGATCCTCGTAACCTTGATACTCTTCTTCATCCGCAGTTCGACGCTAAGGCTCTGAAAGCTGCTACACCAATGGGCAAAGGCCTTGGAGCTTCTCCAGGAGCTGCTTGCGGTAAGATTGTATTCACAGCTGATGACGCTGTAGAGTGGGCTGAGAGAGGCGAGAAAGTTATCCTTGTTCGTCTTGAGACATCCCCAGAGGATATCACAGGTATGAAATCTGCTGAAGGTATCCTGACAGTTCGTGGTGGTATGACATCTCATGCAGCAGTAGTTGCCCGTGGTATGGGTGAGTGCTGTGTATCCGGATGCGGTGATATCGCTATGGACGAAGCAAACAAGAAATTTACACTTGCTGGCAAAGAGTTCCACGAGGGAGATTTCATTTCCATCGATGGTACAACAGGTAACATCTACGACGGAATCATCCCGACAGTAGACGCTACAATCGCTGGTGAGTTCGGACGTATCATGGCATGGGCTGACAA
Source organism: Blautia sp. Sow4_E7 (assembly GCF_052116245.1). Lineage (NCBI taxonomy): Bacteria > Bacillati > Bacillota > Clostridia > Lachnospirales > Lachnospiraceae > Blautia > Blautia sp. Sow4_E7. The sequence goes on along the minus strand of NZ_JBQKLL010000021.1, from coordinate 58,206 downwards.
GTTCAGAACTATGAAGGTTCGTACAAACGCTGATACTCCTGCTGACGCTAAGAAAGCAGTTGAGCTTGGTGCTGAAGGTATCGGTCTTTGCCGTACAGAGCATATGTTCTTCGGTGAGGGACGTATCGATGCATTCCGTGAGATGATCTGCTCCACAACAGCTGAGGAGAGAGAAGAAGCACTTGCTAAAGTTCTTCCATATCAGCAGGAAGACTTCGAAGGCCTGTTCGAGGCTCTCGAGGGTAACCCTGTAACAATCCGTTTCCTGGACCCGCCGCTTCATGAGTTTGTTCCTACAGAAGAGGAAGACATCAAGAAGCTTGCTGATGCTCAGGGCAAGACTGTAGAAGAAATCAAGACTATCATCGCTTCTCTTCATGAGTTCAACCCAATGATGGGACATCGTGGATGCCGTCTGGCAGTTACTTATCCGGAGATCGCTAAGATGCAGACAACAGCAGTTATCCGTGCAGCTATCAATGTAAAGAAAGCTCACGCTGACTGGAACATCTGCCCAGAGATCATGATCCCGTTAGTAGGCGACATCAAAGAGCTTAAATATGTTAAGAAATTTGTTGTTGAGACAGCTGACGCTGAGATCGCAGCAGCTGGCGTAGATCTGAAATATGAAGTAGGTACCATGATCGAGATCCCACGTGCAGCTCTTACAGCTGACGAGATCGCAAAAGAGGCTGACTTCTTCTGCTTCGGTACCAACGACTTAACTCAGATGACATACGGCTTCTCCCGTGATGACGCTGGTAAGTTCCTTAACGCTTACTATGATGCTAAGATCTTCGAGAACGATCCATTTGCAAAACTGGATCAGGTTGGTGTTGGTAAGCTTATGGATATGGCTATCAAACTTGGTAAGCCAGTTAACCCGAACCTTCACATCGGAATCTGTGGAGAGCACGGTGGAGATCCATCTTCTGTAGAGTTCTGCAACAAGATCGGTCTTGACTATGTATCCTGCTCACCATTCCGTGTACCAGTAGCTCGTCTGGCAGCAGCTCAGGCAGCTATCGCTCAGAAGAATAAATAATTCATTCTGAATATATATTTAAGTCATACTTCAGTATGATATGTGTCCAAGCGTAAAAATAACCTTGGAGAATTGTAGAAATACGATTCTTCAAGGTCTTTTTGTTTCTAGAATATGCTCCGGAAAGGAAATTTTATACTAATGAAAACCAAAATTCAGGATATGACCTCCGGTTCGCCGGGGAGATTGATCATTCTTTTTGCAATTCCCTTGATGCTGGGGAATATCTGTCAGCAGCTTTATACAATGGTGGATACTATGGTCGTTGGCCAGATTGCAGGTGTGGAGGCTCTTGCCGCGCTAGGTGCGGTTGACTTTCTGATGTGGGTTGTTACAGGAATATCCACTGGTCTCACTCAGGGATTTTCCATTCAGCTCTCCCAGTATTATGGGGCAAAGGATTTCGAAAATCTGCGTAAATCTCTGGCACACAGTTATCGGCTGACCGCATTCATCGCAGTGGGAGTATTCATTCTCAGCCAGTCCTTTGCTGCAATGGTATTAGCAGGGCTGCATACACCTTCCAATATTATCGGAATGTCATTATTATATCTGCGTATTATTTTCTGTGGAATCCCGGCTACTGCAGCCTATAATATGTTTGCCTCTGCTTTAAGGGCTATGGGAAACAGTAAAACACCATTAACTGCAATGATCATCGCATCTGTACTGAATATTTCACTGGATATCCTTTTTGTGGCAGACTTCGGATGGGGTGTGGCAGGAGCAGCAATCGCAACTGTGATCGCACAGAGCTTCTCCGCTGTGTACTGTTTCCTGATTTTACGCAGAATTGATATTGTTCATCTGTCCAGAGCAGATTTTATGCCTGCCTCAGGCATGAACGCCCGTCTGATGAAACTTGGTATTCCTGTTGTATTTCAGAATATCATTATCGGTGTTGGCGGTCTGGTAGTCCAGTATGTGATCAATGGCTACGGCTTCCTTTTTGTGGCAGGATTTACAGCTACAAACAAGCTTTATGGTCTGTTAGAAATGGCAGCGATTTCCTATGGATATGCCATTGTTACTTATGTGGGCCAGAATCTGGGAGCCGGAAAGATCAACAGGATAAGGAAAGGTGTCCGAAGCAGTATGCTGCTTTCCCTGCTTACCTCACTGATCATTTCTGCTGCCATGTTTTTATTTGGAAAAAATATACTCTCACTTTTCATCTCAGGTGAACCGCAGCAGACACAGGAGGTACTTGCAATTGCTTTTAAATATCTTTCTATTATGGCTGCCATGCTTTGGGTTTTGTACTTCCTGTATGTGTACAGATCTGCACTGCAGGGACTGGGAGATACGTTAATGCCTATGGTAAGCGGTATGGCCGAATTTGTCATGCGTATCAGTGCTGCACTGATTCTTCCCCATTTTATCGGGCAGGACGGTATTTTCTTTGCAGAGATTGCAGCATGGAGCGGAGCCACTGCGATCTTATGCATCAGCTATTATGTACGGATGCATAAATATTATTAAGTAAAAATAGAGGATATGAAAGATAAAAAGGACATATGTCTTTTAATAGCTTTTTAATTTGAAAAAATATACTAAAAAACACTTGAAAAAATATCCTTTTTGTACGAAAATGAAAATAAATATAGAAAAAGGGACATGTGTCCTGTTTTAAAAGCGAGACATATGTCATTGTAGAGATAACAAAGTCAATTTCAAAAAAGGAGGAAAAATTATATGAAGAAAAGAATTGCAGCTATGGTTCTTGCAGGTGCAATGGCACTTTCCCTTGCACCAGCTTACGGAGTGACAGAGGTGAAGGCTGAGGCTGGAGATATGAAGATCGCCATGGTAACTGACTCAGGTGATATTACAGACCAGAGCTTTAACCAGACCACTTACGAGGCATGTAAGGCGTGGTCCGAAGAGAATGGTTCTGAGTTCAACTATTATAAACCAGAGAGCGACTCTGATGAGGCACGTAACGCAAGTGTTGACCAGGCTGTAGCAGATGGAGCTAACGTGATCGTACTTCCGGGATATATGTTCGCAGCTACTATCGTAGAGCAGTCTGAGATGTATCCGGACGTGAAGTTTATTGCACCAGATGTAAGTGCAGGCGATATCTGTGAGAAAGGTGTTGGCGAAGGATACACCTACAATCCGGATGATTATGAAGTGACCGATTACTACAATGCAGACAACGTTTACTGCTGTACTTATCAGGAAGAGATCTCCGGATACATGGCTGGATATGCAGCTGTGAAGCTTGGATACAAGCATCTTGGATTCCTCGGCGGTATGTCTGTACCGGCTGTTACCCGTTTTGGATATGGATATGTTCAGGGCGTAGACGAAGCAGCCAAAGAGCTTGGAATCACAAGTGACGTTGAGCTTGAGTATGTATGCGGCGGACAGTTCTACGGCGATGCAGATATCACAGCTTACATGGATACCTGGTACGGAAGCAAGGGCGTTGAAGTTGTATTCGCATGCGGTGGTGGAATCTACACATCTGCAGCAGAAGCAGCAGCGAAGGTTGACGGCAAGGTAATCGGTGTTGATTCTGACCAGTCCGGAATCATCGGTGAGGACATCACTGTTACATCCGCTATGAAGGGTCTTGCACCGACAGTAAAGACTGTACTTGATGCGATCAAGGATGGCAGCTGGGAATCTGATTACGCTGGAAAGATCGACAACCTTGGTCTTGTATCTGAGAACCCGGAAGACAACTACGTACAGCTCCCAATGGAGACAACCCAGTGGGATGACAATTTCAATGTAGATGATTACAAAGATCTTGTAAAGAAATTATATAATGGCGAGATTGAAGTAAGCAGCGACATCACAGCAATGCCAGAGACTGAGATCACAGTAAATGATTACGGCAGCATCAAATAAGACAACCAACTACTCCGCATAGAAAATGCAATTATAAATCACGGGTAGGGTTCCGACAGGAAAGCAGACTGGTCTTAACGGGAAGAATGGCCATGCAGTGATAAAAAGGGGAGTGGGCAGTGGCCACTTCCCTTTTTTACATTTGTAAGTACCTGTGCTTCCTGGCTGTGACTCTGCCATGAAAAAAAGGAGAAAGCGAAGATGAGTGAATATGCAATTGAAATGCTGGGAATAACCAAGCGTTTTCCCGGAATCATCGCAAATGACAATATCACACTTCAGTTAAAAAAAGGTGAGATCCACGCTCTGCTTGGCGAAAATGGAGCAGGTAAATCCACTTTGATGAGCGTTCTTTTTGGTCTGTATCAGCCAGAAGAGGGTGAAATCCACAAAGATGGAAAGAAAGTTGAGATCAAAGATCCAAACGATGCAAATGACCTGGGAATTGGAATGGTACATCAGCATTTCAAATTGGTAGAATGCTTCAGTGTTCTCGATAACATTATCCTTGGTGTTGAGACCACAAAAAACGGTTTCCTTCAGAAAGAGGGCGCGCGTAAAAAGGTTATGGCCCTTTCCGAAAAATATGGTCTTTCTGTAGATCCGGATGCCATTATCGAGGATACCACAGTAGGTATGCAGCAGAGAACCGAGATCCTGAAAATGCTTTACCGTGACAATGAGATCCTGATCTTTGATGAGCCTACTGCAGTACTCACTCCCCAGGAAATCCAGGAGCTTATGCAGATCATGAAAAATCTGGCAGCCGAGGGCAAAAGCATTCTGTTCATTACCCACAAGCTTGGTGAGATCATGCAGGTTGCAGACCGCTGTACCGTTCTTCGGAAGGGAAAATACATTGGAACAGTAGACATTAAGGATACAAATCCGGAGAAGCTTTCTGCCATGATGGTAGGACGAGATGTAAACTTTGTTGTAGAGAAAGAAGAAGCAAAGCCAGGTGAAGTTGTTCTGGATATCAAAGAGATGGTGGTGGGTTCCAAACGTCATAAGAATAATGCAGTCAATGGCGTTTCCCTTCAGGTTCACAGAGGCGAGATCGTATGTATCGCCGGAATTGATGGAAATGGTCAGACCGAATTTGTTTACGGACTTTCCGGCCTGGAGCCACTGAAGAGCGGCACCATCACTATGAATGGAAAAGACATTACCCATATGCCAATCCGTGAGCGCCTTACCTCCGGTATGAGCCATATCCCGGAAGATCGTCACAAACACGGCCTGGTACTTGATTATTCCCTGGAAGACAACATCGTCCTTCAGAGATATTTCGAACCACAGTTCACCAATAAAATGGGCTTTTTGAAACGCAAAGAGATTCGCAAATATGCCAACCGCCTGATCAAACAGTACGATATCCGTTCCGGTCAGGGTGCCATCACCAAGGCAAGATCCATGTCTGGTGGAAACCAGCAGAAAGCAATCATTGCCCGTGAGATCGACAAGAATCCGGAGCTTTTGATTGCAGTTCAGCCTACCCGTGGTCTGGATGTTGGAGCAATCGAGCATGTTCACAAACAGCTGGTACAGGCAAGAGATGCTGGTAAAGGCGTTCTTCTCATCAGCCTGGAGCTGGATGAGGTTATGAACGTATCAGACCGGATCCTGGTAATGTACGAAGGAGAAATCGTAGGAGAATTTGATCCGAAGAAAGTAACCGTAGAGGAACTTGGTCTTTACATGGCAGGATCAAAGAGAAAGGAGACGAAGAGCAATGAATAATGGATCCAAAAAGAAAGAAAGCATTCTGAGAAACAATGCGGTTCAGACCATCATTGCCTCTCTTTTATGTATTGTGATCGGTCTTCTCATTGGATATGTGGTACTTCTTATCATCAATCCGGCAGGAGCAGCAGGAGCCATCACCGCTATTATCAAAAACTACTTTTACTATCCAAGTCAGAAGGCCATGCTGAAATACATGGGAACTACACTGGTAAAGGCTTCCGCACTTCTGATGTGTTCCCTTTCCGTTCTGTTTGCTTATAAGGTTGGACTTTTTAACATCGGAGCAGCAGGACAGTATGTAGTTGGAGCCGGAGCTTCCCTGTATTTTGCTCTGAAGCTTGGTATGCCCTGGTATGTATGCATGATCGCAGCAATCGTGATCGCAGCCCTGGTAGGCGGCATCTCCGGTGCGCTGAAGGCTTACTTTAATGTAAACGAGGTTATTTCCTGTATCATGCTGAACTGGATTTCCCTGTATGTGGTAAACATGCTTCTTACCCAGGTAAAATCCGAGTCCACCCCATATACGGTAGACCTTTCCAGTGGAAATAAGAGCGCCCTTCTTCCAAACTGTGGACTGGACGAGATCTTTTCCGGCAACAAATTTGTATCCATCGGCCTTATTATTTCTGTGGTAATGGCAATTGTAGTGTGGGTACTTCTGGAAAAAACAAAATTCGGCTTTGAGCTTCGTGCAACAGGTATGAACAAAAATGCTGCAAAATACTGCGGTATGAAAGAGAAGAGAAATACTATCGTAACTATGATGATCGCCGGCGGTCTTGCCGGACTTGGCGCAGCTGTTTTCTATCTCAGCGGAATTGAGACCTGGATGGTACAGCAGACAACGGTTCCGGGCATGGGCTTTAACGGAATCGCAGCAGCCTTCCTTGGCGGCCTTCACCCCATAGGAGCGATCTTCTCCTCTTATTTTATCCAGCACATTACAAGTGGTGGAAGCTATGTAGATAAGACCATGTACTGTGCACAGATCTCTGATCTGATCTCTGCATTTATCATTTACCTGTGCGGATTTGTATTCTTCTTCAAACTCTGGTTAAACCGTTATCTCGACAAGAGAGATGAGAAAAAAGCTGCAAAAGGAGGAGAAAAATAATGTTATTATTGATTCAGTATACATTAATATTTGCTTCTGTATTGATTCTCGTAGCACTTGGCGGCTGTTTTTCCGAGCACAGCGGTGTGATCAACATCGGACTTGAGGGCATCATGGTTATGGGTGCACTTGGCGGGGCCCTGATGATGAAATATCTTCCGGAATCTGCTCCGGCAGCATTTGTGATCCTTCTGGTTGTTCTGGCCAGCGTGCTTGTGGGTATGGTATTTTCCCTGCTCCTTGGTATAGCTGCCATTAATTTCAATGCAGACCAGACTTTGGTTGGTACAGCTTTGAACCTTCTGGGACCGGCTGCAGCCGTTGTTATTGTAAGAGCCATCAACATGGCAGAGAACCCGGACAACGTTTCTTCCACGGTTACATACAAGGTTGCGAAGAAAGCGTTCCTGGTAAGAATTGGCAAATTTGAGTTCAGCTGGTTCATGCTTTTCGCACTGATGATCCTGATCGCTTCTTATATTGTGCTTTATAAAACAAGATTCGGTCTTCGTCTTATGGCGTGTGGTGAGCATCCGCAGGCAGCCGATTCGGTAGGTATCAATGTTTTCAAAATGCGTTATGCAGGCGTTCTGATTTCCGGTGCACTTGGCGGTCTCGGGGGACTGGTTTATATTACTGCCGGTGTCAGTGAGTGGAAATTTGAGAACGGAGTTGCAGGTTTTGGCTTCCTTGCCCTTGCTGTTATGATCTTCGGACAGTGGAAACCGATAAACATCGGACTGGCAGCCCTTCTGTTCGGTCTGTTCCGAGCCCTGTCAAACGTATACACAGGATTTGACGCTCTGGTAGCCCTGAAGCTTCCGAGCACCTTATATAACATGTTCCCGTACATTATTTCTCTGATCGTTCTTGTCTTCGTATCCAAGAACTCCAGAGCACCGAAGGCGGAAGGTATTCCGTACGATAAGGGACAGAGATAAATGAGATACCAGGGGATAAAGGTCAAAAAGCCGTTCGTGCTTGCACGAAAAGGTGTTTGACATTGATCCCCGCCAGACATGAGGAAGTAGCGATTTACGAAGTAAATCAGCGGATTCCGAATGGATGGAGGATTGTGGGAGCTGCGTAGCAGCGGAGCAATCCGTAGGTATCGGACTACAAGCAATAAAAATTTAGGAGAAGGTGACACTATGAAAAATTATTCAGAAGATGCCAGCAGGCAGTATCATATCCAGGTTGCGAAGGGGGAAGTTGGCCGGTATGTGATCATGCCGGGAGATCCGAAACGGTGTGTGAAAATCGCCCAGTATTTTGACAACCCGGTTCTCATTGCAGACAACAGAGAATATATCACATATACAGGAACCCTGGACGGTGTGAAGGTCAGCGTAACCTCCACTGGAATCGGCGGACCGTCTGCCTCCATAGCAATGGAAGAGCTTTCCCGCTGCGGCGCAGACACGTTCGTCCGCATTGGAACCTGCGGCGGTATGCAGCCTGAGGTAAAAAGTGGGGACATCGTAATTGCCACAGGAGCCATCCGTATGGAAGGAACCAGCCGGGAATATGCTCCCATTGAGTATCCGGCAGTAGCCAATCTGGACGTGACAAACGCCCTTGTAGCAGCTGCGAAGGAGAAAAATCTTTCCTATCACACCGGCGTGGTCCAGTGTAAAGACGCGTTTTACGGACAGCACGAGCCGGAAGCAATGCCAGTAGGCTATGAGCTGATCAATAAATGGGAAGCCTGGAAGAAAATGGGCTGTCTTGCTTCTGAGATGGAGTCCGCAGCGCTTTTCATTGCGGCTGGCAAGCTTCGTGCAAGAGCTGGCTCCTGTTTCCTGGTACTGGCAAATCAGGAAAGAGAGAAGCTGGGACTGGACAATCCGGTTGTTCATGATACCGATATGGCGATCCGGGTGGCAGTTGAGGCTGTGAGAAAGCTGATCAGGGAAGATTCTGAGAATTAAAACTATTATATCGCAGGCAAAAGTCAGAGTGATTTATGATTACGATAAGATAATTTGATTATAATTAGTAAATAAAGAAAATGTACAAGTTTTGCCAATGAATTGCTATATGGCGATTTCAGACAATGAAAAGAGATAACAGAAACGAGGAAAATAAATGGACGTAAAAGAAATTTTAAAACATGTGGATCACACCCTTCTTCTCCAGCCATCTACCTGGGAAGAAATCAAACAGATCTGTGACGACGCAATTGAATATGGAACTGCATCCGTGTGCATTCCGCCAAGCTATGTCAAACAGGCAGCAGAATATATGAATGGAAAAATGGCAGTCTGCACAGTCATTGGTTTTCCTAATGGCTACATGACAACTGCAGCCAAAGAATTCGAGACCAAGGATGCCCTTGCAAACGGCGCTTCCGAGATCGACATGGTGATCAATATCGGCTGGCTGAAAGACAAGAAATACGATCTGATCGAGAATGAGATCCGTACCTTAAAAGCTGCATGTGGTGACAAGATCCTGAAGGTTATCATCGAGACCTGCTTCCTTACAGACGAAGAAAAGATCAAAATGTGCGAGATCGTAACAGCAGCTGGCGCAGATTATATCAAGACCTCTACCGGCTTTGGCGGTGCAGGTGCTACTTTTGCAGACATCGAGCTTTTCTCCAAGCACATTGGACCAAACGTTAAGATGAAAGCAGCTGGCGGAATTTCTTCCCTGGAAGACGCTGAGAAGTTCCTTGCACTTGGTGCAGACAGACTGGGAACCAGCCGTATTATAAAGATCGTTAAAAATGAGAAAGCTACAGGTTATTGATTGTAAAGGCAGACATATGTGACCCTTGCCTGCCTCCTGGCAGAGAGTGCGGGGGGATGCCGGAAGAGTCAATCAAAAATGTTAATGAAAGAAAGAGGTGTGAAAATGGAAAAAGAGATGATGAATCAGCTGATTGACACAGCAATCGACCAGCTGAAATATTCCTATACACCATACTCCAATTTTAAAGTAGGCGCAGCCCTCCTTGCCAAAAACGGACAGGTTTACACAGGCTGCAACATCGAAAACGCCGGATACACAGCTACGAACTGCGCGGAACGTACTGCATTTTTCAAGGCGGTAAGCGAAGGTGTGAAAGAATTCCAGGCCATCTGCGTGGTAGGCGGCAAGAACGGCGTTCTCACAGAGTACGCAGCTCCCTGCGGCGTGTGCCGACAGGTTATGATGGAATTCTGTAACCCGGAAACCTTCCAGATTATTCTGGCGGTAGATAAGGAACATTACGATGTGTATACCCTGAAAGAAATTCTGCCGTTGGGATTCGGACCATCTAACCTGGCGTAATGGAGGCAAAACTATGACAATCGAACAATTAAAAGCATTGCCAAAGGTAGAGCTTCACTGCCATCTGGACGGTTCTTTAAGCAGAGAGTTCATCGAGAGCCAGCTGGGCAGAGCCGTACAGCCAGAAGAACTTAGTGTGTCTGATGACTGCACCAGCCTTGCGGAATATCTGGAGAAATTCGCTCTCCCAGGCCAGTGCATTATGGATGAAAAAGGGTTGGCAGCAGCTGGCTATGACGTACTTCGCACCATGAGCCAGGAGAATGTGCGATACGCAGAAATCCGTTTCGCACCCCTTCTCTCAGAGACCTCCAGCATGAACTGCCGAACTGTGATCGAAGCCCTGTTAAAAGGCCTTGAGCGAGGCAGAGCAGACTTTGGAACGGAGTTTGGCGTGATCACCTGTGCCATGCGCCACCACAGCCAGGAGGACAACAGCCGCATGCTGAAAATCGCCCGGGAATATCTGGGTTACGGAGTGTGCGCTGCTGATCTGGCAGGCGCGGAAGCCTCTTATCCCATGTCGCAGTTTATGGAGCTTTTCCAGAACGCTCATAAGCTGGAGATGCCGTTTACCCTTCACGCAGGAGAATGTGGAAGTGTGCAGAATATTATAGATTCTGTAAAAGCCGGAGCAGGCAGGATCGGACATGGAATCGCTATGCGGGGCTATCTTGATATTCAGAAAGAACTGGCGGACAGAGGCATTGGGATTGAAATGTGCCCTATCAGCAACCTCCAGACAAAGGCAGTAAACAGCCCGGCTGAATATCCTATCCGGGAGTTTCTGAACGCAGGACTGAAGGTTTCGGTGAACACGGACAACCGCACAGTGAGCAACACAAGCCTTACCAAAGAGCTTGCCTTTATTCAGAACACCTACGGCATTCAGGATGAAGAAATCCGTCTGATGATGAGAAATGCAGTGGATACGGCTTTTGCCAGCGATGATGTGAAAGAGAAGCTGTATTTTGAATTAGGATTAAGATGATAAAAGCCTGTGATTCTGGTAGAGTCAGAGTAACAAGGCAAATAAGATGAACAAGAAATGCAACAGAAACGGGGGATTTTATTTTGAAAAAATATGAAAGGATTTTCGTGATCGTTCTGGATTCTCTGGGGATTGGCGCTATGCCGGATTCAGAGAAATTCGGGGATGTGGGAGTAGATACATTCGGACATATTCTGGATAAAATGGGCTCCCTGGAAATACCGAACCTTAAGAAGCTTGGAATGTTAAATCTTCACCCGGCAGGAAATATGCAGGGCGTAGAGAATCCCATGGGCCGCTATATGCGTGTGGGCGAAGCCAGCAACGGCAAGGATACCATGACCGGCCACTGGGAAATGATGGGAATCAGGACGGAAAAGCCCTTTAAGACTTTTACAGACACAGGTTTTCCGCCGGAACTGATCGCAGAGCTGGAGAAGCGCTGCGGCAAGCGTGTGATTGGAAATAAGAGCGCCAGCGGAACGGAGATCATTGAAGAACTTGGAGAGGAAGAGATAGGTACAGGTGCCATGATCGTGTACACTTCCGCAGATTCTGTCCTTCAGATCTGCGGCAATGAAGAGACCTTTGACCTTCAGAACCTGTACCGCTGCTGCGAGATCGCCAGAGAAATCACCCTGAAGGATGAGTGGCGCGTGGGCCGTGTCATTGCCAGGCCATATGTGGGCAAAAAGAAAGGTGAGTTCAAGCGGACCAGCAATCGTCATGACTACGCTTTGAAGCCAACTGGTCTTACTGCATTAAATGCGTTAAAGGATAACGGCCTGGATGTGATCGGTGTAGGCAAGATCAACGATATTTTCTGCGGCGAGGGAATCACAAAGACCTATCATTCTGACAGCTCCGTACACGGCATGGAACAGACCATCCAGATCTGCAAAGAGGATTTCAAGGGACTTTGCTTTGTGAATCTGGTTGACTTCGATGCCCTGTGGGGACACAGACGAAATGTGGAAGGCTACGGCAAAGAGATTGAGAAGTTTGACAAGAACCTGGGCGTTCTTTTAAAGCAGCTCCGGGAGGATGACCTCCTCATTCTTACCGCAGACCATGGAAATGATCCAACTTACAGCGGTACCGACCATACAAGAGAATACGTTCCTTTCCTGGCTTATTCCAAGGCCATGAAAGAGGGCGGCGCCCTTGAAAACGAGGATACGTTTTCCATTATTGGAGCTTCTGTGGCAGACAATTTCGATGTGAAAATGCCGGAGGGAACCATTGGACATTCCATTCTCGGGAAATTATGTTAAAAGAGAACAAATGATTTGCAGCACATCGCAAAAGATGAGGAAATCATATGAAACACACCTATTTACATGATGTACTTCCGTTCCTCCGTGAGCTGGAACGGGAGAAACAAAAGCAGTTCGAAGCTTATTTCCGCACTGCGCCATTATGGCTTATGGATCTGTTCCAGAGCGAGGTAATGGAAGCCGGGACTACTTTTATCAGGGAAAACGAACCAGCGGACACCATTTTTTTTGTTGCAAGGGGAAGGGTGAAAGCCACAGACTACCGGGTATCCGGTATTGCCTATGACTTTATGAAGCCTATGAATCTCATTGCACTTGGAGGCATGGAGGTGATCCTGGGACAGGACACTTACCAGACCACCCTGCAGACAGAGACAGAGTGCATTGTCACCAAGCTGCCGCGGGCGCAGTATGAGAAATGGATCTACTCCGATACGGAAGCTTTTCGTATGGAGGCAAAGCTTACCTGTGCCTCCCTTTTGGAGGAAGAGCGGCGGAACCGTCTGTACCTGTTTTTGGAAGGCGCTGACAGATTAGCCGTACTTTTCGCAGATTGGTTCGAAAAATATAACAAAAATGACATTTTATGCATCAACGAAAGCCGACAGAATCTGGCTGACGAGACCGGCCTTTGCCTGAAAAGCATCAGCCGTGCCATCAAGAAATTCCAGGAAGACCAGCTGATCGTGAAAAAAGGCAATCAGATCTGTATCGACAGGAAGCAGTACGAAGGGTTGAAGCGGACTGTGGACGAGAAGATCGGCAACGTATAAAGGAGAAGGTGTACATGAGCGATTTATATCAGAAATTAGAAACTTGCCTTACAAGCGTTAGAAAAAAGACAGATTTTAAACCGGAAGTGGCGCTGATCCTGGGATCCGGCCTTGGAGATTATGCAGATGAGATCCAGATTGAAACCACTATTGATTATACAGAGATTGAAGGTTTTCCAACCTCCACAGTGGCAGGACACAAAGGCAGATTTGTATTTGGCTATGTGAAAAATGTGCCGGTTGTGATCATGCAGGGAAGAGTGCACTACTACGAAGGCTATCCAATGACAGACGTAGTGCTTCCCACCAGATTGATGGGCATGATGGGGGCGAAGAAGCTGTTCCTTACCAATGCAGCCGGTGGTGTGAACCCGAACTTCAAACCAGGTGATTTCATGATGATCACTGACCACATTACCACAGGCATTCCAAGCCCACTGATCGGACCGAATCTGGACCAGCTGGGAAGCAGATTCCCGGATATGAGTGAGGTATACAGCAGGCGCCTCCGGGATGTGATCCGCACCAGCGCAAAGAAATGCGGCATAGAGCTTCAGGAAGGCGTATACGTGCAGTTTGCAGGCCCGGCCTATGAGACACCTGCCGAAGTAAGAATGGCGGCTATATGGGGCGGTGACGCAGTTGGAATGAGTACTGCATGTGAGGCAATGGCAGCCCGCCATATGGGACTTGAGGTATGTGGAATTTCCTGTATCACCAACATGGCAGCTGGTATTTCGAAACAGGAACTGAACCACAAAGAGGTTCAGGAGACTGCGGACAGAGTTGCGAAGTCTTTCAAAGAACTGGTGACAGAGATCATAGCTAATATGTAGATGAGAGACGCTGCGGGCTCATAAGCGGCAGCTGGGACTACTGAATATGGAATATTGTAAAACGGGCGGAACCCATGATAAGCTCCGCCCGTTTTTCTTATATATCTGGAAAGTTGCCATGCCAGGCAATCTCTGTCTTGAATTTTCCACGTCTAAATGGTAGGATATCAAAAGGTATAATGTTACAAAGGAGAAAAGAAGAAATATGGGAATTGTTGTAATCGGTGATGTTTTTATCGATGTGAAAGGTTATTCCACAGCGCCGTTTATTCCAGGCGGAAGAAATGCAGGTGTGATCCAGCAGATCCACGGCGGCGTGGGTAGAAATGTTGTGGAAGATATTGCCAATATAGAGCTGAAACCAACCTTTGTCAGTCTGGTAGATGACGACGCTATGGGAGATGATGTGATCCGCAAGCTGGAGCGCCATAAAGTAGACACCAGATATATGCGCAGGGTAAAGGACGGAATGGGAACCTGGCTGGCTGTTTTTGACCAGGATGGAGATGTAGTGGCATCTATATCCAAGCGTCCGGACCACCGCCCGATTGAGCAGATCCTGGACGAACATGGAGACGAGATCTTCCAGGATGCAGACAGTGTGGTGATCGAGATCGACATTGACAAGGAGATCGTGAAGAAAACCTTTCACTATGCGGAGAAATACGGCAAGAAGGTATACGCGCTTGTATCCAATATGACCATTGCAATTGAAAGACGTGATTTCTTAAGACGGACAGCCTGCTTTGTATGCAACCAGCAGGAGGCGGGGATCCTGTTTTCCGAGGATTACAGTGATCTGAAGCCGGAAGAGATGGCAAAGTGTCTGGCAAAGAGGATCCAGTCTGCCCATATTCCGAAGATGGTTGTAACGATGGGAAGCGACGGTGCTGCATATGCAGATCAGGAAGGAAACTGCGGTGTTTATCCGGCTATGAAGGTGGACGTGGTAGATACAACAGGTGCAGGGGATGCCTTTTTTGTAGGGGTGTGCGTAGGGCTCACCTATGGGAAAACAATGAGAGAGGCCTGTGCCATTGGTACCCGTCTTTCCTCAACTGTTATTTGTACCTCAGAGAACATTTGTCCAAGATTCATGCCGGAAGAATTCGGCTTGGAGAGGTAGGAGAAGGATATGGAAAGTCTTATTATAGGAATTGCCGGCGGTTCCGGTTCCGGCAAATCAACCTTTACAAACAGGATCAAAGAGCATTTTGGAGATGACGTGGTAGTTCTCTATCACGACAATTATTACCGCAGACAGGATGGAATTCCTTTTGAACAGCGTGTGACTGTGAATTACGACCATCCGGATTCCCTGGAGACCGAGCTTCTGGTGGAGCATCTGAAGCTTCTGAAACAGGGAAAATCCATCGACTGCCCGGTTTATGATTATTCCCAGCATAACCGTTCAGATAAGATCCTTCACATCACCCCAAGTCCGGTGATTCTTGTGGAAGGAATCCTTCTTCTGGCAGATCCAAGAGTCAGAGAACTCCTTGATATCAAGGTCTATGTGGAGGCGGATGCCGACGAGCGTATCCTCCGCCGGATTTCCCGTGATGTGGAAGAGCGTGGAAGAGATCTGAACGGAATCATCAATCAGTACTTAAATACTGTGAAACCGATGCATTATCTTTATGTAGAGCCCACTCGTTCCAAAGCAGACATTGTAATTAACAGCGGCAAAAACGACGTGGCTTTTGACCTGTTTGTCTCCAAGATCAGTATGGAACTGGAAAAAAGAAAACAGGGGTAATGAAAAAGCACATGTCAGTGGACATAGAAAACAAGATACAGGAGATCAGAATGGCGCAGGAAAAAGAAAACAGACAGCCTGAGAGTACACAGACCACCCAGGAGGGGCAGCAGCCTCACAAGCGGCGTGTGCGCTATAAGGGCAAATACCCGAAGAAATTTGAAGAAAAATACAAAGAGCTTCAGCCAGAGAAATACCAGGATACCATCCAGCATGTGATGCAGAAGGGCAATACTCCGGCTGGTATGCATATTTCCATTATGGTGAAGGAGATCATTGATTTTCTGGAAATCAATCCGGGACAGGTGGGATTTGATGCTACCTTAGGTTACGGCGGGCATACTAAGGCCATGCTTCAGTGCCTGCAGGGACAGGGGCATATGTATGCCACGGATGTAGACCATGAGGAAGCGGCGAAGACCAAGAAACGTCTGGAAGATCTTGGCTTTGGTGAGGATATTCTGACCATTAAGCTTCAGAATTTCTGCACCATTGATGAGATTGCAAAAGAGGTGGGAGGCTTTGATTTCCTTCTTGCAGATCTGGGTGTGTCTTCCATGCAGATCGACAATCCCAAGAGAGGTTTTTCTTTTAAAGTAGACGGTCCTTTGGATCTGCGCTTGAACCAGGAAGCGGGAATCAGTGCCGCAGAGCGTCTGGAGCATATTACCAGAGATGAGCTTGCAGGAATGCTTTATGAGAATTCCGACGAGCCATACTGTGAGGAGCTTGCAAAAGCGATCACAGATGAGATCCGCAAAGGAAACCACATTGATACTACCACCAAGCTTCGCCAGGTTATTGAGAAAACTCTGGATTTCCTTCCGGAAAAAGAGAAGAAGGAGACCATCAAGAAAACCTGTCAGCGTACCTTCCAGGCGCTTCGGATTGATGTGAACCGGGAGTTTGAGGTTCTGTATGAGTTTATGGAGAAGCTGCCGGGAGCATTGAAGCCAGGTGGAAGAGCTGCAATCTTAACTTTCCATTCCGGAGAGGATAAATTGGTGAAGAAGGCGTTAAAGGCGGGGTATAAAGCCGGAATTTATTCCGATTATGCCAAAGATGTGATCCGTCCGTCAGCCCAGGAGTGTGCGCAGAATGGCAGGGCACGCTCTACGAAGATGAGATGGGCGATTAAAGCGGAGTAAACGCGTAAATAAAATGGGGGGAGGAACCGCATTACTGCAGTTCCATCCCCCATATTTTACAATCCCTGGTTCCCACAACCATATAACTTTGATAGACAGCAGGAGATGCTTCAATGACTCCGTCACTGATCTGGTGACAGTCAAGAACATCTCCTGTTTTTCCATCCAGAAGATAAATGTGTCCGGTACTGTTGCAGTAAAGGACCTTTCCACTGCCATCCGGATTGTACACGCAAACAGGGGAAGACCAGGCATAAGCGGCTTCGTGCTCCCAGTTTATTTCTCCGGTCTTTTTATCAATGCAGGCCAGTACGCCCTGGGCCTGTCCGCCGGTACGGGCAACAGTCACATAAATGTTATCGGACAATTCTTCTTTTCCCAGAGCAATCGTAGACTGCACGCCGCCGGAAACGCTGTCCTCAGAAGAGCATTCGTAAGATTTCTGCCAGATGATCTCTCCAGTCTCTGCGTCGATTTTCCAGATGGGAACTTCCGCTGTTGTGCTGCTGCGCCAGCCAAGCCGAAAGGAGGTGCTGACATACAGGTAAAGGTGTCCGTCCTCCACAGACAGGACAGGAGTGGAGTTGGAATCATCCAGAATGTCCTGTACCCACACAAGCTGCAAGGTGTTCAGATCCAGGCACATCAAATTTCCGCCGTTGTCTGCAATAAAAAGATAACCGTCGTAGATGGCGGCGCTGTCCTCCATGCCAAGCCAGTAGGAACCTACACTGGTGCGGGTTCCGTAATAACGCCATTTTACAATGTGATCCGGGTTAATAGATAAGGTTCCTGCCGCCGGATCATAGCTGGTATTCAGCCTGATCAGATAAAGGATTCCGTTTTCCCCAGGATAGATCAGGGTATCTGTGGCTGCATCCACAAGGGCAGAGGAATCAAAATAGCTTAAATTTCCCCGAAGAGAAAATTCATCATTATTTCCAAAGGTATACATCACACTGCAGTCCAGCAGGTTTACCACGAAAACACGGGCGGTCCCTTCATTGCTGTCGTATCCGGCGCCCACATACAGGATCGGATAGCCTCTTGGATCAAGGGCTCCGGCACCTTTAAAGGTAAATCCCAGGTAGAGAGGATCTCTGGTGGCTTCTCCGGTTTCCAGATCCAGAAAGTACACGTAGCCATCCATGCAGGCGTAGATCACTTCCACAAGGTCGTCCTTTTCCTTGGCCCAGTCATACATGTTCATGGACTGTTTCACTTCTTTGGACCATTTTTCCATAAGAGGCTGTCCGGTCCAGCCGCTTCCAGACCAGGTGGCATCCCCATAAGTGATAGAGCCTGTCTGGGCTGTCCACAGATCCTTTATTTTTCCATCTTTGATCTGAGTGGTACCGTAGGAGGCGGTATCACGGAAATTGTTGCCACGGAAGGTTACGATCCCATCCACGTCGGTATAGCTGATTCCGGCATCAAAGGAATGGGTGTCTGTGGAAACATAATCCGAAACATTTCCAAGAGTCTGGCCGTCTACTTCGATATCCGTGGATTCTATGTATAAGGATGGTTTGGTGGAGTCTGCACATTTTGGAGAAAATTCTTTCGGCTTTGCCATCGCAGCTTTAATGGAGGCAAGAGAATCGGAGCTTTCCATGGTAAGAGAGCTGTCCTCGCCAACCATGGAAACGGTATTCACATTTTCCCGGATCTTTTTCACAAGAAAAATCCCTCCAAGTATGATAACTGCGGAGACGATCAGAATTCCTTCGGTAAGAAGAAGTTTACGGAAAAAGTACTTCCTTTGCAGCTGTCTCTTTCGCTTTCCTGTCTTTCTTTTCATAACTAAGTCCTTCCCATATTCATTTGGCAAAAATTATACAAGGTATGGACTGGAATTTCAAGATGGCAGAGGGAAATCATCATTTTTCTTGACAGTGTATGGGTGGGCTTGCTAAAATAATATAGATTGTGTCAAAGGAGGAAAAAATATGCTGAAAGTATGGATCGTAGGATCTGAAGGTCAGATTGGTGAAGCAATCAATGAAGTGCTGGATCCGCTGGAAATTGAAGCTTTGAATACAGATAAAAATGAGCTTGATATTACAGAAACAGATGAAGTGCTCCGTTTTGGTGAGATCAACCGTCCGGATGTGATTATCAACTGCGCTGCGCTCACAGATGTAGAGCTTTGTAAGAAACAGCCGGAGGAGGCATTCCGCGTAAACGCACTGGGTGCCCGCAACTTAAGTATTGTAGCAAGAAAAACAGGGGCAAAGATGGTGCAGCTTTCCACAGACGATGTTTTTGACGGTCTGGCAAAGAAGCCTTACACTGAATTTGATGATACCAACCCTAAGACTGTTTATGGAAAATCCAAACGTGCCGGGGAGAACTATGTGAAGGAGTTTACCCACAAGCACTTTATTATTCGAAGCAACTGGGTTTTCGGAAAGGGGAATAACTTTGTAAACCGTGTTCTGGAGACAGCAGACCAGGGAAGAACTTTGGCGGTCGCAGAGGATCAGTATGGTTCTCCCACAAGTGCCAGGGATCTGGCAAGGATCATCCTGCACCTGATCCGCACCAATGAGTACGGAACTTATCATGCAACCTGCCAGGGTGTCTGCAACCGTTATGAATTTGCGAAGGAGATCCTTCGTCTGGCTGGCAAGGAAGAGCAGCTGAATCCGGTTCCCACTCCTCAGTCAGACCTTTCTTCTGCAAGACCTGCTTATGCAGTTCTGGATAATTTCATTCTTCGCATTATCGATGTATATGAGATGCCGAACTGGAAAGACTCTCTGGAAGAATTTATGAAAGAAAAGATGGAGGGTTAAGATGGCAGCGAAGAAAGAAAAGAATGGAAAAGAGAAAAAGAAGATCAGCTTAACCAGTATGATCTTTATTGCGCTGATTGCCGGAGCAATCACCGGAATGGTCCTCCATTACCTGGTGCCGGATGGCAGCATAAAAAATGACGTGATCGTAGAGGGCGTGCTGTACGTTCTTGGACAGGGCTTTATCCGCCTTATGAAAATGCTGGTAGTTCCCCTTGTTTTCTGTTCCCTGGTTTGCGGAAGTATGGCCATCGGTGATACCAAGAAGCTGGGAAATGTAGGTGGAAAAACACTTGTGTTTTATCTGATCACAACAGCGGTTGCAGTTGCAGTCGCCCTTGGCATCGGAACGCTTTTAAGACCTGGTATTGGTCTTGATATGAGTAAGATCCAGGTAAATGCTTCAGATATTGAGACCATGGAGTCTACATCCCTGGTTCAGACGATCCTGAATATTATTCCGGATAACCCGATCAAATCCCTGGCAAGCGGGGAAATGCTCCAGATCATTGTGTTTGCCCTGATCGTAGGTGTAATTCTGGCAAAGCTTGGGGAGCGCGCGGAGACAGTTGCAAACTTTATCAGCCAGTTTAATGACATTATGATGGAAATGACTATGATGGTTATGAGCCTGGCTCCTATCGGTGTTTTCAGCCTGATCGCAAGAACTTTTGCAACTATCGGTTTCAGCGCGTTTGTGCCGCTGGCAAAATATATGATCGCAGTTTTGATCGCGCTGGCGATCCAGTGTTTCGGTGTATACCAGATCCTACTGAAGGTGATGACTGGTCTGAATCCGGTGAAGTTTATTAAGAAGTTTTTCCCGGTTATGGCCTTTGCGTTTTCCACTGCAACTTCCAATGCGACCATTCCGCTTTCCATTGATACGTTGTATAAGAAGATGGGTGTTTCCAAGAAGATTTCTTCTTTTACCATTCCTCTTGGTGCGACGATCAACATGGATGGTACTTCGATCATGCAGGGTGTTGCGGTTATGTTCGCGGCACAGGCGTTTGGAATTCATCTGGCTCCAATGGATTATGTGACGGTAATCGGTACTGCTACACTGGCTTCTATTGGTACTGCTGGTATTCCTAGTGTTGGTCTTGTTACCCTGACTATGGTATTTAATTCTGTTGGGCTTCCGGTTGAGGCGATTGGTATTATCATGGGTATCGACCGTATTCTGGATATGGCGAGAACGGCGGTTAATATTACAGGTGATGCAGTCTGCACTACCATTGTGGCTTGCCAGAATGGGGCTGTAGATAAGGATGTGTTTAATAAAGCTGAATAAAATGATGGCGTGTGTATGTGAGTTTGCTCATGTATGCACGTCTTTTTTGTTTAATGCGGACGCCAGGGTGGGGCATTGTGTTGCGGACAACGTCAAAAAACGGGATTTTACTCCGTCGCCTAGTGCATGTCTCATAAACAAACTCGCCCTTGACAGGGCTCAAACAGTGTTTATGAGACATGCACTTACTCGTAAAATCCCGTTTTTTGACTAACTGTCCTTAACACAATGCCCCTCCCTGGCTGGTTGTTCAGAGTAACTATGAATTAATTTTGCACAAACAGTATATAACACTTGACAACAGTATAATGCTGTTATATACTGTTTACACAAGGAGGAGTTGCATGAAGATTATAATTAATCACTCGTCGATGGAGCCGATTTATGAGCAGATTGTAGATCAGATCAAGGCGATGATCATTGACGGGACGTTAGAGGAAGAGGAGATGCTTCCCTCTGTGCGGACGCTTGCGAAGGAGCTGAAGATCAGTGCACTTACGGTGAAGAAGGCGTATGACTTTCTGGAGGAAGAGGGGTTCGTGGTTACGGTTCATGGGAAGGGCAGCTTTATTGCCAAGAATAACCAGGGACTTCTTATGGAGGAGCGGAAGCGGGAGATTGAGACGGAGCTGGAGGGTGTGATCCGGAAGGCACGTGTCAGCGGATTGTCTGGGGAGGAAATCCGGGAACTGTTTGAACTTATTATGGAGGAGTAGATATGCTGCTGAAGGTGATCACCATGATGATTAAGGGGATTGTATTTGGCGCCATGGGTATTTTCTGGATCGGATCTGAAATCTGTGACAGGATGCACATTGATCTTTCTTTTGTGAAGGATTCTTTTATGCAAATCCTGGATCTTGGACTTCCTGTGTGCCTGTCCGTCCTTGCAGTTCTTCTGTTGCTATTGGTTCTGATTTCCTGTACAATATCCATAAAGATTATAGAAAAAAAGGAGTACTGATCCTGGAATGAAGAAGAATCAGATTTTTATAAAATGTGGAACCGAGTATAAGGAGATGACGAAAGAACTGCTGGGGGCGTGTGATCTGGCAGGGGAGATAGAGCGGAAGTTTGAAAAACAAGAGCATGAGAGTAGTTTGCACAATATGCGAATCGGAATCAAGCCCAATTTAGTAGCTCCCATGGAAGCCTACTGGGGCGGTACCACCCACCCGGAGGTAGTCGCCGGAATCGTAGAATACCTTCAGGAAAAAGGTTTTTCCAACCTGGTGATCATGGAAGGCTCCTGGGTAGGAGATAAGACTTCGGAATCTTACGAAGTTTGTGGCTTCAAGTCCCTCTGTGAAAAATACAACGTTTCTTTTCTTGATATGCAAAAAGAAAAAGGCGTCCCGGTAGAATGCGGCGATATGACCTTAAACATCTGCAAAAGTGTCCTTGACCTTGATTTTCTCATCAATGTGCCAGTCTTAAAAGGCCACTGCCAGACCAAGATCACCTGTGCCCTGAAGAACATGAAAGGTCTTTTGCCCAACTCTGAGAAGCGCCGCTTCCACGCACTTGGCCTTCATGATCCCATTGCCCACCTGGGGCTTGCTGTCCACCAGGACTTCATCGTTGTAGACAACATTTGCGGTGACCTTGACTTTGAGGATGGCGGCAATCCCGTAGAGATGAACCGCGTCCTGGCAGCACTGGATCCGGTTCTTATGGATGCCTACGTCTGCGACATGATGTACTATCAGCCAGAAGAAGTTCCTTACATCACAAAGGCTGCCGCCCTTGGCGTAGGCTGCGCCGACATCCGCCAGGCCGACATCCAGGCTCTCGACGGCAACCCCGGCGCGCCCATCCCCAAATCCCGTAAAGTAGTAGAGCTTGCCGACGCCGTAGAAGAAGTAGAATCCTGCAGCGCCTGCTACGGCAACCTGATTCCCGCCCTGGACCGCCTGAAACAGGAAGGCCTTCTTTCGAAGCTGACAACCCGCATCTCCATCGGCCAGGGCTACCGAAACCAGTCTGGCTCCCTGGGAATCGGCCGCTGCACCCGCCACTTCACCCACCACCTGGAAGGCTGTCCACCAACTGAAGAAGAAATTTATGAGTTCCTGAAGAATTATTTAGGACGCTAAAAAATTACAGCCCCGCCAAAAACGGGGCTACCTTTTTATACACTTTAGATGAGCTTCTTCACCATCTCCACAATCTCTTCCTTCGTCACCGTACTACTGTTGATACACAAATCATACTGCAGCATATCCAGCCAATTGGTATCTGTAAAATACTCATAATAAGCCCGGCGCTCCTTATCCGTCCGCTTCACCAGCTTCCTTACACTCTTTTCCTCCCGTCCGGTCCGCGCTATCACCGTCTTCACACGGTCCTCAAAAGGTGCGTAGATAAACAGGCTCAGATGCTTATCCTTACTATCTTGCAGGATATAGTTGCCGCACCGTCCCACGATCACGCAATCCTCCTTGTCAGCCGCCTCCAGAATGATCTTCTTCTGCAAATCAAAAAGCACATCATTCATAGGAACGAAATGATACTCCGGATTCATCTGCAGCTCATAATCCACCGGATACAGCCACTGGCTGGCCTTCTTCTCGTCTACTCTGGCAAACTCATCGAAAGGAATATTCTTCTCCTTGCTGGCCATTTCGATCAGCTCTTTATCATAGAACTTAAATCCCAGTTCCTCCGCAAGAGCTTTTCCAATAATACGTCCGTTACTACCAAACATACGATTGATTGTTATGACACGTTTACTCATAAACGCCGCCTCCTTTTGTGGTGGATTTGTAAATATTTTTGTTATAAAACAGTTTACGAGAACTGTTTTCTGTTCTTTTCTGAATTATAACACAATTATTTGAAAATATCTATATATATTGCATAAAATCTAAATAAAAAAATATTCTGAATATGTCAATTCGCTGGAAATTTGCCCCCTTTCTTGATATACTAAAAAGCGACAAATTAAGAAAGGAATCTATCATGCTTAGAATAAAAAATTATGTGAAAGTGGAATCTCTGGAAGAAGCCTATGAGCTGAACCAGAAGCGGACTGCCTGTGTGCTGGGTGGCATGGTGTGGCTGAAAATGGGCAGCCGTAACGTAACCACAGCCATTGACCTGTCCGGTCTTGGCCTGGATACCATCACAGAAAACGAAGAAGAATTTGTGATCGGCTGTATGACACCTTTGCGTGATCTGGAACTCCATCAGGGACTTGATACATACACAAATGGTGCCATAAGAGAGAGCCTGTGCCACATTGTAGGCGTACAGTTCCGCAACTGCGCCACGGTAGGCGGAAGCATCTGGGGACGCTTCGGATTTTCCGATGTGCTCACCATGCTTCTGGCACTGGACACAGAGGTGGAGCTTTTTAAAGGCGGCAGAGTCTGTCTCTCTGATTTTGTGAAAATGCCAAAGGACAGAGACATCCTGGTACGCATTTTTGTAAAGAAAACACTGTTGAAGGTGACATACTTAAGCCAGCGGAACACCAAGACCGATTTTCCAGTACTGGCCTGCTGTGTCAGCCTGTCTGAGAGCGGCGTGAAAGCCGTATATGGTGCACGTCCTGCCAGGGCACTTCTTCTAAAGGATGAAGAAAACATTCTCGCTGGCCTGGAAACCATGTCCGAAGAAGAGAGAGGGACAGCAATCGCAAGGTTTGCGGATTACGCAGCCCGGAATGTTCCTACATCCGGAAACATGCGAGGCAGCGCTAAGTACAGAACCCTTCTTGTGAAGGTTCTCACAAGAAGAGCATTAGAAGCAGTGGGAGGTATGACTGATGAAAATTAATTTCTGGCTGAATGGAGCCAAAAAGGAAGAAGAAATCCGTCCGGACACTATGCTTCTGGAGTTTCTTAGAAGTCTTGGCTGCTACAGCATAAAAAGAGGCTGCGAGACGGCTAACTGCGGACTTTGTACTGTTCTGGTAAATGACAAGCCTATGCTTTCCTGCAGCGTTCTGGCAGCCCGCATTGACGGCAAAAAGGTCACCACTATGGAAGGACTTCAGGCCGAATCCGAAGAGTTTGGAACCTTCCTTGCAAATGAAGGTGCAGAGCAGTGTGGCTTCTGCAATCCAGGCTTTATTATGAATGTGCTTGCCATGACAAAAGAATTAGAAGACCCTACGGAAGACGAGATCAAGGAATACCTGGAAGGCAACCTTTGCCGCTGCTCCGGCTTTATCGGACAGACCAGAAGTATCCTGAAATATCTGGAATATAAGAAGAACGGGAACAGCCAGGAGAAGGAGGTACAGGCATGAGCTATGTAAATCAGCCTTTGCAGAAAAAAGACGCTATGGCGCTGGTTACGGGAAAGCCAGTCTACACAGATGACCTGGCACCAAAGGACTGTCTTATTGTAAAAGTGTTAAGAAGTCCCCATGCCAATGCCTGGGTAGAAGAGATCAAGACAGATACCGCCATGAAGGTAGAGGGTATGGTCCTGATCCTTACCTGGAAGGATGTGCCTAAGAGACGTTTTGCTTCCGCTGGTCAGACCTATCCGGAATTCAGCCCTTATGACAGAATGATCCTGGATCAGCACCTGCGTTTCGTAGGAGATGCAGTGGCAATTGTGGCAGGTGAGACAGAGGCAGCAGTAGATCTTGCCATGAAGCGGATTAAAGTAAAATACCGTGTGGAAACACCGGTTCTGGATATGCACACAGCCAAGGACAATCCGGTTCTGGTCCACCCGGAAGCGGACTGGAAGTCCAAATTCCCGGTAGGTGCAGACAATAAGCGAAACCTTGCAGCCAAAGGCCATGAGGAAATGGGCGATATTGACAAGGTTTTGGCAGAGTGCAAATATACTGTTGACGAAGTGTATCACACAAAAGCAGACCAGCAGAGTATGATGGAGACTTTCCGCACATACTGTACCAAGGACTATTTTGGAAGACTGAATGTGGTAGCTTCCACACAGGTACCCTTCCATCTTCGCCGAATCCTTGGAAATGCCCTTGGAATCCCATCCTCCAAGATCCGCGTGATCAAGCCCCGTATCGGCGGAGGATTTGGTGCAAAGCAGACAGAGGTCTGCGAGATCTACCCGGCCATTGTAACCTGGATGACCGGACGCCCGTCCAAGATCGTTTACAGCCGTTACGAATCCCTGATCTGTGCTTCCCCCCGTCATGAGATGGAAGTTCATGTGCAGGTTGGCGCAGATGAAAATGGAATTGTAAAAGGAATCAAAGTAGATGCTCTTTCCAATGCAGGCGCATACGGAGACCACAGTCCCACAACCATTGGCCTGACTGGCCATAAGGCCATTGCCCTGTACCGTAATCTGGAGGCCTATGCTTTTGATTATGAAGTTGTATATACCAATGTGCAGGCAGCAGGCGCATATCGTGGATATGGTGCTACCCAGGGACTTTACGCAGTGGAGTCTGCAGTCAATGAGCTTGCCCACAAAATGAATATGGATCCTGCGAAGATCCGTGAACTGAACATGCCTATCGAGGGTGAGCGTATGTACGACTACGATGGCAATCTGACCCATACGGCGAGCTGTACCATGGACCGCTGCCTTGCCCGCGCCAAGGAAATGATCGGCTGGGAGGAGAAATACCCATGCCGGGATATGGGAAATGGGAAGGTACGCGGCGTAGGTCTTGCCATGGCTATGCAGGGCTCCTCCATTGCGAATGTAGACGTGGGAGGTGCAACCCTGAAGCTAAATGAGGATGCTTCTTATACACTTTCCCTTGGCTGTGCAGATATGGGTACTGGCTGTGACACCATTCTTTCCCAGATGGCAGCAGACTGTCTGGAAACAGAATTCGAAAATATTGTGGCATTTGGGGTAGACACAGATGTTTCCCCATACGACTCCGGTTCTTATGCATCTGCCACCACTTATGCTACTGGAAATGCCGTCATCAATGCCTGCAATGAGCTGAAAAAGCGGATCATCCGGCTGGGTGCCGAAATGCTTGGCGTGAGCCCGGAAGAAGCAGATTTTGACGGAAAAAAAGTTTACGCAGGAGAAAAAGAAGTCAGCCTTCAGGATGTTGCCTACAAGGGAACCTGTGGAAATACCCTGGAGATGCAGGTGACCGCATCCTATTCTTCCCAGGTTTCCCCGCCGCCTTATATGGTTGGAGCAGCAGAGGTGGAGATTGACAAAGAGACTGGAAACATTGACCTGATCGATTATGTGGCAGTGGTAGACTGCGGAACTCCCATCAATCCCAACCTGGCCCGTGTGCAGACAGAGGGCGGCGTGGCCCAGGGAATCGGTATGGCTCTTATGGAGAATGTGCAGTATTCCAAAGAGGGCAAGATCCGCGAGAATTCCTTCATGCAGTATAAGATCCCGAGCCGTGTGGACATTGGAAATATCCGTGTGGAATTTGAAAGCAGCTATGAGAAAACAGGCCCTTTTGGTGCGAAATCCATCGGTGAGCTGGTAATCGACACCCCTTGTCCCGCGATTGCAGATGCAGTTTACAATGCATCCGGTGTCCGCGTGCGGGAGCTTCCTATTACACCGGAGAAGGTTGCCATGGGAATCCTGGAGAACCAGTTAAAAGGAGAAATGAATAAATGAGAGAAGCTTGTCTGGCAAGCATAGGATTTATTCTGGAAATGTTCATATTTTTTGCAGCAGGCAGACTTTTGTCCAAAGCACTGAAACTAAAAGGGGATATTTCCCTGCAGCTGATCCTGGGATACCTGGTTTACTTCGCAGTATTTGAAGTGGTGACAGTGCCAATGACGCTTTTGTGGGTACCCCTTTCCAGAGCAGCAGCTTTGTGGGCTGTGCTTCTGGTGATCTGCCTGGCTGGCGGCCTTTTCCTGCTGAAACACAGAAAGAAAAAGACAGGAAATCAGCGGGCAGAGCAGTCTGGACAAGTCATCCCTTCAGAAAGTGCTGGTTTAAAACCGAAAACCAAAAGCGTGAGAGCCGCAATGGGGCAGCTGTGGAGTGATCATTCCTACATGCTTCTGGCTGTGATCGCTGTGGTTCTGGTCCAGTGTCTGATCGTGATCTTATATGAAGACACCACCGTTGATGCCACTTATTATGTGGGAACGGTAAGTACCTCTGTATATACAAACACCCTGGGCAGATATGATCCCTTCCGGGGCGGTATTTTGAAAAGCTTTCAGGCGCGCTATATTTTATCCGCGTATCCCATGAACAATGCAGTCTGGTGTAAGCTTCTTGGAATCCATCCCATTGTGCAGGCGAAGATCGTAATGTCCTGTGTGAATGTAGTGATCTCTAATCTGATCATCTATCAGATCGGAAAGCGCCTGTTGGAGGAAAATCAGAAAAAGGCAGACCTGATGGTGATTTTTGTCTGCGTTCTTCAGCTGTTTTGCGGAACTATTTATACAGCAGGAACCTTCTTTTTCACCAGAAGCTATGAGGGCAAATCCATTCTGGCAAACATTGCTTTCCCGGCAGTACTGATGTGTGCTCTGTGGTTCTATCAGAAAAAGAAAGAGAAAGCGGTATGGCTGGTTTTGTTCCTTACAGCTGCAAGTGCACTGGCATTTTCCGGATCTGCCATTATTTTCCCGGCTGCGATCCTGGCAGGAATGATACCGGCGATGGTGATGAACCGGAAGTTTTCCGCAATCCCTTATTGTATTCTCTGCATGATCCCTTCTGGTATATATGCGGCAGTTTATTTTGCATGTAAGCTTGGGCTGATCCGGCTTGCCGCATCTTAGAAAGGGGGGGAAGAACATGGCAGGAGTAACAATTGAAGAGCTTGGACTGAAATTCGTAAAGGCATGTATGAAGCTGTACTGGGGGTCCTGGTGGTATCCGTTCCTTTTTGCAGTAGGGCTTCTTTGTACCCTGATCTGGGGACGTAAAAAAAGCTCCAGGATTTTTATCGGGTATACTGCCTTTTTATTTCTTACGGTATATAACCCCATTGTGGTGAAATATGTCATTGCCAGGCTGGATTTTGAAAATGAATACTACCGCTTTATCTGGATTTTGCCTGTGATCCCGGCTATTGCTTATTACGGTGTAACCTTTGTTTCCTCTTTTCACAAGAAATGGCTGAAAGGGGCAGCGGTTGTAGCGGTATTGGGTGTGTTTGTGGTTTTGGGAAATCCACTGAATGGTGTGGTGAAAAATTTTGCACTTGCAGAAAACATTTACAAGGTCCCGGACGAATTGATCCAGATCTGTGAGATTCTGCACAGCAAAATGAGCAATCCAGATGCCCGTCCAAGGGTGGTGTTTGATGCAAGCCTTAACAATGTTGCCAGACAATATGATGCCCAGTTTCGTCTGACAATCGACAGAAATGCCAGCATTTACAGAGCTGGAAGTACGGTGGCCGGGGAATTTAATGAGAAAAGCAGACGCTATAAGCGGCAGAAAGCGATCCTGGATGTGATCGATTACCAGATCTACGACCATCCGAAAAAATTCCGAAATGCCCTGAGAAAGTCAAACACGAAATTTGTAGTGGTGAAAAAAAATGATGAATTACATGCCTTTTTGCTGAAAAATGGATGTAAACAGATCGCAGAAACCGAATCTTATTATATTTACCGTTATGTAGGTTTGGAGAAAGATAAAAAGAAATAAAAGGGAAGGAAAAGGAAAGAAAAATGAAGTACGAGAGAAGAAAAATATCTGTACTTTTTGCAGCTGTGCTGATGGTTGCCCTGGCATGCCCGGTAACGGTTCTGGCAGCAGCAGAAGAGGAAGCGGTCACACCGGCTGTTTATGCAACCTTCTGGTCTTTAATACCGCCTGTTGTTGCAATTGTTCTGGCGCTGATCACAAAGGAGGTTTATAGTTCCCTGTTTCTGGGAATCCTGGTTGGAGCACTTTTGTATTCCGGCGGTAATTTTGAGGGAACCGTGAACCAGATCTTTTCTGGTGGAATGATCAGTGTGTTATCCTCCAGCAGCAATGTAGGTATTCTGGTGTTCCTGGTAATCCTGGGAACCATGGTGTGCCTGATGAACCGGGCAGGAGGCTCTGCTGCTTTTGGACGCTGGGCAAGTAAGCACATTAAGACCAGAGTGGGAGCCGAGCTTGCCACGATCCTGCTTGGCGTATTGATCTTTATTGACGATTATTTCAACTGTCTGACTGTAGGAAGTGTTATGAGACCGATCACAGACCAGCACAATGTCTCCCGTGCGAAGCTGGCATATCTGATTGATGCAACTGCAGCGCCAGTGTGTATTATTGCACCGATCTCCTCCTGGGCAGCTGCGGTAAGCGGTTTCGTTCCGGGGGAGGATGGAATGTCCGTATTTGTAAGAGCCATTCCTTACAACTATTATGCACTTCTTACCATTGTTATGATGGTTTCCATGGTACTGATGAAGGAAGAGTTTGGTGCTATGGGCGTACATGAGTCAAACGCTTTAAAAGGAGACCTGTTTACTACCGCTGCCCGCCCTTATGCTTCTGGCGAGGGTGACGGCCCGGTAAACCCAAGGGGAAAAGTGATGGATCTTCTGATCCCTATTATTTCCCTGGTAATCTGCTGTGTCATCGGCATGATTTATACCGGTGGATTTTTCAGCGGTACCGATTTTGTCACTGCTTTTTCCCAGAGTGATGCTTCTGTTGGCCTGGTACTTGGCAGCTTCTTCGGTCTGGTGATCACCATTCTTCTGTATATGGTGCGCAGAGTGCTGTCCTTCCGTGACTGCATGGCGTGCATTCCGGAAGGCTTTAAGTCCATGGTTCCGGCAATCCTGATCCTGACTTTTGCATGGACCTTAAAGAGCATGACAGACAGTCTTGGCGCAGCAGAGTTTGTGGCGGAAATGGTGAAGTCCTCTGCCGAAGGTCTGGTAAACATGCTGCCGGCTATTATTTTCCTGGTAGCCTGCTTCCTGGCATTTGCCACAGGTACTTCCTGGGGAACTTTTGGTATTCTGATCCCGATCGTTGTCCATGTATTTGAAAACACACCTGGAGATT
Source organism: Blautia sp. Sow4_E7 (assembly GCF_052116245.1). Classification (NCBI taxonomy): domain Bacteria; kingdom Bacillati; phylum Bacillota; class Clostridia; order Lachnospirales; family Lachnospiraceae; genus Blautia; species Blautia sp. Sow4_E7. Next base: position 27,354 of record NZ_JBQKLL010000021.1, on the reverse strand, counting down.
TGATGATCATTTCCATTTCCGCCTGCATGGCAGGTGCTGTATGCGGAGATCATTGTTCTCCGATTTCCGATACCACTATTATGGCCTCCGCCGGAGCCCAGTGTGATCATGTAAATCATGTATCTACCCAGCTGCCTTATGCTATTGTGGCAGCAGTGGTATCCTTTGTAACTTACATTTTCGCCGGCTTTATCCAGAGCCCGCTGTGCCTGATCATTGGAGTAGTGCTGATGATGGGCGCTATGCTGGTTGTGAAAATGAAATTCTCAGATCTGAAAACGGAATAAAGGTAGTTCATTTCCGGAAAAACAGTGGAAAGCCAGAGTAGATTTCCTGCGAGAAATCTGTTCTGGCTTTTTTGCCTTGCATCTGTCCGGGAAAAACTATATAATGAAAAAATGGACGAAAAAATCAGAATCAACAAATATTTAAGCGAAGCAGGATTCTGCTCAAGACGGGAAGCGGACAGCCTGATCCAGGACGGAAGGGTGACTGTGGAAGGCCACAAGGCAGAACCAGGAGAAAAGATTACAGCAGATACAGTGGTATTCGTGGATGGCAAGCCAGTGAAAAAGGTGGAAAAAAAGGTCCTCCTTTTGTTTCATAAGCCCCGGGGCGTTGTATGCAGCACCAAGAAGCAGCGCCAGGAGACCACGGTCACCGAATATCTGAACTATCCAGTGCGGATTTATCCAATTGGCCGCCTTGACAAAGAATCCGAAGGGCTTTTGCTTTTGACAAACCAGGGAGACCTGGTGAATAAGATCATGCGCGCGGGAAATTATCATGAAAAGGAATACTTGGTGACCGTGAATAAGCCTGTAGATGGCGAGTTTGTAAGAAAAATGTCATCTGGCATTCCAATTCTGGATACCATTACCCGCCCTTGCTTTGTGGAAAAAACAGGGAAAAATTCTTTTCGGATCATATTGACGCAGGGCTTAAACCGGCAGATACGCCGGATGTGTGAGTATCTGGGCTATCAGGTGCTTACCCTGAAGCGTGTGCGCATTATGGAGCTGACGCTGGATGGCCTGAAAGAGGGCGTGTACCGGGAAGCCACCAGGGAAGAGTGGGAGAAGCTGGAAAAAGGAATCGCAGATTCTTCCCAGCTGCCGGCTTCACAAAGTAAGGCTGCTTCTGGCAATCATAACAGGAAAACAGGAGGACATCATGGAAAATTCTCTACAGCGAATGAAAGAACTGGTAGAAAAGTTGGACCAGGCCGCGAAAGCCTATTATCAGGAAGACAGGGAAATCATGAGCAATCAGGAGTACGACAGCCTGTACGACCAGCTGGAGCAGCTGGAAAAAGAAACCGGAACCGTACTCACAAATAGCCCTACCATCCGAGTCGGATACGAGGCGGTCAATGAGCTTCCAAAGGAAGAGCACCCAAGTCCCATGCTGTCCCTTGATAAGACAAAGGACAGGGAAGTGCTACGGGATTTTATTGGAAGCCACAAATGCCTTTTGTCCTGGAAACTGGACGGACTGACAATTGTTCTTACTTATGAGAATGGGGAGCTTGCAAAAGCAGTCACAAGGGGAAACGGAGTAGTTGGTGAGGTGATCACCAACAATGCCCGGGTGTTTAAGAACATTCCCCTTCGCATTCCTTATAAGGGACAGCTGGTGCTTCGCGGAGAGGCGATTATCACCTACTCCGAGTTTGAACGGATCAATGAGACCATCGGAGATGCGGACGCGAAATATAAGAATCCCCGAAATCTTTGCAGCGGCTCTGTGCGCCAGCTGAACAATGAGATCACAGCGAAACGAAATGTGCGCTTTTATGCCTTTGCCCTGGTAAGCGCCCAGGATGTGGATTTCTCTAATTCCAGGGAGCAGCAGTTTCTGTGGCTGAAGGAGCAGGGCTTCGAGGTTGTGGAATATAAAGTGGTTACGTCTGAGACACTGGATGAGGCTATGGACTATTTTTCCACTACTATTGTAAACAATGATTTTCCATCAGATGGGCTGGTGGTAACCTATGACGATATTGCTTATGGAGAGTCCTTGGGAAGTACGGCGAAGTTTCCGAGAAATTCTTTTGCTTTTAAATGGGCAGATGAAATGCGGGAGACCAAACTGGTGGATATGGAATGGAGCCCTTCCAGAACCGGGCTGATCAATCCAGTGGCAATTTTTGAACCGGTGGAGCTGGAGGGCACCACAGTAAGCCGCGCCAGCGTACACAATATCAGTATTGTAAAGGAATTACAGCTGGGAATCGGGGATACCCTTAAAGTCTACAAGGCGAATATGATCATTCCCCAGATTGCAGAGAACTTAACCAGAAGCGGAAATCTGGTGATCCCGGATAAATGTCCGGTGTGCGGCCATGAGGCACGCATCCGCCAGGAAAACGACGTGGAAACTTTATATTGCATGAACCCGGACTGCGTGGCCAAGAAGATCAAGTCCTTCAGCCTTTTTACCAGCCGGGATGCCATGAACATTGACGGACTTTCCGAGGCAACTCTGGAGAAGTTTATTGCTATGGGATTTATCCACAATTTCGGGGATATTTTCGAGATTGGAAAATATAAGGAGCAGATCGTGGAGATGGAGGGCTTTGGCCAGAAATCCTTTGATAATCTCATGGCAAGCCTTGAAAGGGCGAAGGAGACTACCCTTGCAAAGGTGATCTACAGTCTTGGAATCACAGGAATCGGTCTTGCCAATGCAAAGGTGATCTGCAAATATTTTGATGATGACATCGAGAAGATCCGTCACGCAGATGTGGAAGAGATCAGTTCCATTGAGGGAATCGGTCCGGTGATCGCTGGAAGTCTTGCAGATTATTTTAGCAGCGAAGAGAATAATAAGAAACTGGATCATCTGCTTGACCATCTTCATCTGATCCATGAGGAGACTTCAGAAGAACAGATATTTGCTGGGAAAACTTTTGTTATTACAGGAAGTGTGGAACATTTTTCCAATCGTTCTGAGGCAAAGGAATTTATTGAAGCCCGGGGCGGAAAGGTGACCGGATCTGTGACGAAAAAGACAGATTACCTGATCAATAATGATAAGACATCTACTTCATCCAAGAACAAGAAGGCACAGGAACTTGGAATTCCAATCCTTTCGGAAGAGGATTTCCTGGAACTGGCGGGGGAGAAGTAGGGCGCGTTTGTTTTACAGCGCCGTTTTTCATTGTTTTTGTCCAGTAGAGTTCCGTTAAGAATAGGATCGTTATGTGGATTTTATAAATGAAATCAAGTGCTTTATCCTGTGACGGAAAAAGTACTTATAGATACAGGAGGAAATGGTAATGCCAATTAAAATACAAAGTGATCTCCCAGTTAAGGAGATCCTGGAAAAAGAAAACTTATTCGTTATGGACGAGAATCGTGCTTTGCACCAGGATATCCGTCCAATTTACATTCTGATTTTGAATTTAATGCCGTTGAAGGAAGAGACCGAGCTGCAGCTTCTTCGTTCCCTTTCGAATACGCCGCTGCAGGTGGATGTGAGCTTCATGGCTGTGGAGTCCCATCAGGCAAAGAATACTTCCAAGAGCCATCTGAATAAATTTTATCAGACTTTCTCTGAACTGAAGGATAAGAAATTCGACGGAATGATCATTACCGGAGCTCCGGTAGAGCAGATGGAGTTTGAAGAGGTGGATTATTGGGAAGAGGTAACACAGATCATGGACTGGTCCGAGACACATGTAACCTCTACGATCTTCCTTTGCTGGGCAGCCCAGGCTGCACTTTACCACTTCTATGGCCTTAAGAAACGGAAGCTGGATAAGAAAATGTTCGGCCTGTTCTGGCACAAAGTAATGAACCGCAAGATCCCGCTGGTACGAGGCTTTGATGACGTATTCCTTGCTCCTCATTCCAGACATACGGAAGTTCCTATTGAGGATGTCCATGCCTGCAAAGACCTGACTGTTCTTGCAGAATCTGACGAGGCTGGCCTTTTCCTTGCCATGGCAGAAGACGGCCGCAAGATTTTCGTAATGGGACACCCGGAATATGACCGTGTCACCCTGGATGGAGAGTACAAACGTGACCTTGGCAAAGGCCTCCCCATTGAAATGCCCGAAAACTACTACCGCGACAACAATCCGGAAAACGGTCCGCTGCTGCTGTGGAGAGCCCATGCCAACAACCTGTATACCAACTGGCTGAATTACTACGTATATCAGAGCACCCCATACGACCTCTACGGGACACCTGATTTTTCCAGTATTTCTAAGGAGTGAGAAAAGTAAGGTCCCCTGCAACGGAGATTGTGGTGCAGGGGGCCTTCATTGTCAGTAACCGCTATTTCACAATTAGGCACAACTATTCAACCAAAAGAAAAAACTTTACATCTTGTGGATATTGTGCTATACTTTTTAGGTCGAAGTGGTTGTACATTGATAATTCAACACTCGAATTTTTATGCACCTGTAGCTCAGTGGATAGAGCAGTGGTTTCCGGTACCATGTGCGGGGGTTCGATTCCCTTCAGGTGTGTTGCCTGGAACGATCGGGCGTTCCGGTGCGTTGTATTAAGGAGGACAAGAACTTGGATAATTTCAGAGAATGGTTATCAGATAACCTTCGCTACTTTATGCTTGGCGGAGCGATTCTGTTAATCGTGGTTGTCCTGTTTTTTGGTGTCCGTGCATTTATGGGAAGCGGGAAGGGCGATTCCAGCAAGGATACAACCGAGAATCAGGAGACAACAGACAACGACCAGGGAAATGTTCCTTCTTCTCCGGCAAATGATGGGGAGACTGACGAGAAGAAAGACGCCAATCCCATGGAAACAGCAAATGAAGAGATTACTTCATTGATCAAGAGCTATTACAAGGCTCTGGGGGATAAAGATATTACCACATTACGTACATTGGTAGATAATCTTGCACCGGCAGATGAGTCTAAGATTACCAATGCCAAGTATATTGAAGGGTATGAAGCAGGTGATATCTACACGAAAAAGGGGCTTGATGACGATTCCTATGTAGTATATTCCTGTTTTTACTACATCTGTCAGGGGATTGATACAAAGGTGCCTGCGCTTGCTGAGTTCTACGTAGTGAAGGACACAGACGGAAATTGGAAGATTGATGGCGCTGCCCATAGTGACAGTGACGAGATAACGAAATATGAGGTTTCTCTTCGTCAGGATGATGACGTTAAGGAACTGAAGTCCAAAGTACAGAAGCAGTACGAGGACGCCCAGAAAGCAGATTCTGCACTTGCCGCATTCCTTGAGGGGCTTGGGGATGACGTTGCAGGATCCACTGAGACAGCAGATGGAACCACACTGGTTGTAACAGAGGACTGCAATGTCCGCGCAGAAGCAAGCAGTGATGCAGATGTGATCGGTGGCCTTGCCGTTGGCACAGAGGTTGTCAAAGAGGGCGAAAGCGGAGACTGGATCCAGATTGATTATGAAGGAACCACAGCCTACGTTCACAGCAGCCTTCTGGAAGAGAAAACTGAATAACGTAGAAAGAAGAAAAGACCAGAAAACCTAAATTTACAATTCAAAGTAAATTTCGTTTTCTGGTCTTGTTTTGATTATTTATGAAAAAGATCCGTAAGAAACTCCATTTTCCAGTGTGATTCCCTTGGCAGCCGCCAGCTCACTGACCGTTACCAGCTGGTAGCCCTCCTGAAGCAGCTGTGGGATAAAAATCTCCGCCGCATCTACCGATTCTTTGAAGATATCATGCATTAAGATGATCTGACCGTCAGCGGCATTGTCCATCACATTTTGTACTGTGGAGTCCACATTCTGTGTTTCCCAGTCCAGGGTATCTACAGACCACAGGATCAATGGCCTTGCAGCGATACCTGCTACGGTATCGTTAAAGGAACCGTAAGGCGGACGGACAACTGTGGCGATATGACCTGTCAGATCCTCGATCAGCTGATCGGTACGGGAAAGCTGGCTTGTCACATCATCTGCGGAAAGGGTGGAAAGATCGGGATGATCATAAGAGTGGTTGCCAATCTCGCATCCAAGCTCTTCCATACGTGTTACCGGCTCCTGAAAATATTCCACTTCCTGACCTGCCAGGAAAAAAGTAGCTTTTACGTTATTGGCTTCCAGACAATCCAGAAGTCGGTCGGTAAAATCGCTGGGGCCGTCATCGAAGGTAAGGGCGATCATTCCCTTTGGTTCAGGTGTGGCGGTAGGCGCAGAGGAAACATCAGCTTCTGAAGCAGATGCCTTGGCATCTGCCGCAGAAGCTGTGAGATTGTCAGCTGTAGAAGCTGCTGCAGTATTCATATAGAACACCAGTCCCCTGTCAGAACTGTCATCTGCTGCCATAGGATCTCCCTGTTGGGCTCCGTCAGCACCAAAATGATAAATTTCACCATCTATGGTCACATCACCAGTCTGCAAAACACCGTCTGCATTGAAATAATAGCGGTTTCCATCTAGCTCAAGCCAACCGGTGTGCATGACACCATTTTCATCGAAATAGTAACGATGGCCGTCTGTATCTGTGAGCCAGCCTTTGTATCCCTCACCATTTATCATGAAGTACCAGCTGCTGTCAACTGGAGTCCATACACCCTGGGAAGCTTCCGGAGAGACTTCAAAAGAAGTATCCTGTGCTTGATCAGAAGCGTCTGGAACAGGTGAAGGGGTATCAACAGGTGTTTCCGTAGGAGTGACTTCCTCTGGTGTAGTCTCACCTTCTGTATTGGTATTTTCAGCTGCCACACCATTTGATTGAAGCTGAGAATCATCTGTATTTCCAGCTACGAACATATCAGGAGTCTGGGTGTCAGCAATTGGTGAGCGGGATGCGGAAGACTGGGTAAACGTAACTCCACAGGCCAGGCACATGAGAACTGCAGCCACCGCCAGCCCCTTATTTGTCCGAGGTTTATGGCCAGGCATATAATTCCTCCTTTATGTAGCAATTTCATGATGGCAAAAGAAAAGTAATATAAATCTGATTTTTTCCCTGCCATCTCATTCTTTCTAATCATACAATATATGACAGGAAAAAACAAGACCGGCTTAATTTATGTCAGGAGATAATCTGTCAGGAGGAGTTTGACAAGACTGATGAGAGTTAGTTTAATATTGTGCAATCTGTATATTTTATGGCAAATAATTCACAGAAAATCAGAAAATGTTCATTTGAAATTTACATAAGATTCTGCTATATTAAATTATGATAACTATAATTCAAAAAGCATGTACAAAAGCTTTTTACAGTTTAGTGTTTCTTATCTGCTACAATAGATAAGAACAGGAAAGAAGAGGAAGCGGTTGCGTAAAAAATCCCATATACTGGTAGCCAGATATCTGGCAGACCAGATGCCTGCTGATAAGAGTCTGCAGTCCCACAGAAAGGCGTTTTGCCTTGGAAGTATCCTTCCAGACATCAAGCCCTCATTTCTGACCAAGAAGCATGAGTACTTCGGTACCTTCGAGGAAATTCAGGAGAAGATGAAGGCGCTTATTAACAGCAGTCCCCAGGAAGGCAAGGAGCGCGTTTACTGGCGCAGATTTGGTGAAGTCATGCATTATATGGCAGATTATTTTACTTTTCCACATAATAAGAACTTTACCGGTAATCTGTATGAGCACAATAAATACGAAAAGCACCTTAAGAATCACCTGAAGCGCTACATAGAGAGCGGCGCTGCAGGCCAGATGGTTATTACACCTGTGTATTTTGAGAATTTTCAGGATCTTGTAGAATATATCCGGAAGGTTCATGAAAGATATCTTCTTAAGGAGCGCAATACCGCAGAGGATGTTCAGTATATTCTCAGAACCTGTTCACAGGTGATTCATGGAATCCTGCAGCTGGCTGCAAGGCGGCTTGGCAGGGAGAATATTCTGTTTCCGGCTGCATGCTGATATGAGGAGAAGCCAGTGCCGGGAGACCACAGCATGAGATCTGTGGAGTCGGCACTGGTATTTTTTTTGCTCTGAAAAGCAGGGGGCAGAGGAATGACTGCAGTTGCTGGCCAGGTTCTGGACCGTAACTTATTGCTGCTTAGATCGTGGACAGTAACGGTTGATTTAAGCAGGTGTTTATGCTACAATAATGTATGTTAATGATTTAATACGAACTGCCTTTGAGGTAAGAATGCATACCTTTATATAGGGGAGTAAAGGGATGTTCATAGATAGAAGGGAGCATCTTTTGAATATGAAGAATAAATATCTGACAAAGTGTTTATGTATCACCATGGCAGCTGCCGTGTCCATGAATGGTCCGGTAGGAATTTTTGCCGCAGACGAGGCATCCTTGTCAGGAACCGAAACAGTTATACAGACAGATGAGACACAGGGGAAGACCACAGCAGACGAGACTGCACCTACGGTTTCGGAGGCTCCTGCAGAAGCAGACGAGCCATCTTCGGAGCCAACAGAAGCACCGTCAGAACCGGAGGAGCCTACAGAAGCGCCGGCAGAGCCTACGGAAACACCAGATCCGTCTGAACCAAGTGTGACACCGGAACCAAGTGACACCCCAGATCCAAGCGTGACACCGGAACCAAGTGACACCCCAGATCCAAGTGTGACACCGGAGCCAAGTGACACCCCAGATCCAAGTATCACTCCAGAACCAAGTGATACCCCGGATCCCAGTGTGACTCCTGTCTTGCTGACAGAGAGCCAGCAGAAGGTAGAGGCTCTGATCAAGGAGATTGATGCTGCTTACGCGCTGGAGTTTAATGATGCGAAGAAGACCAAGGTGGAAGAACTTCGCAAGACATATGACAGTTTTTCTGATGAAGAGAAGGCGGCTGTTACGAACTATAAGCTGCTTACGGATATGGAAAAGACCATCAGCCATATGTCAGAAGCAGCAGATGATCCGGCCAATGGTTTTACAGATGGAACGGACATTCAGGCAATTAACGGTGTGCCGGTTTATTATGCATCCAATCTTCATGCAGGTAAGGAATTTTATCTGAATAGCCTGCAGGAGAATTATCAGCTGTCATTTTCGGATGATTTTGCAGATATTATGGATCAGATCGAGAAGGAGTATAAGGAACAGAATCAGCTTACAGATGTATCAGACACCACAGGCGGTGTTACCACATCTGCAGATTCCCTTCTTGTGCGCAACTGGCAGGATATTCTGGCAGTATATGTTTATGAGCAGAGTCTTCAGGGAGTTACTTCTTATACCCTGGATGCCTCCTGCAAAGATGACCTTGCAGCTATTTTTGCCCAGATGAATCCGGTTATCCGTGATGAGAATGATTCCAGCAGGGTTACGTATGGAAATTACCATATTAATTATTACATTAAGAAGAATAAGATTCCCAAGTCAGAGAGAGGAATCCTTAAGAAATATCTGGAAACAGACTGTGAGCTTCTCTGTGCCACAGTTACAGCTGCCAAGGGCTTTGTAAGGCAGAGTGTGGGAGAAGATGTATCAGAGGAGCGTGTAAATGTGATTGCCGCTGCATATTCCCTTGTGGGAAAGATTGGTTATTTCTGGGGCGGTAAATCTACTGTGATCGGAATGGATCCTGAATGGGGAGCTGTTGAACAGGTTACTGCAGAAGGAAGTCAGAGTACCGGATCTTTGCGGGCATATGGTCTTGACTGCAGTGGTTTTGTTACCTGGGCAGTGATCAATGGATATCAGGATCAGGCTATGATCGCAGCGGTTGGAAGTGGTACTTCTGATCAGTGGGAGAGAGCCAATGTAGTAAGCGAAGCAGATGCGCAGCCTGGAGACCTTGTTTTCCAGCGCGGTCCGGAAGCTGGAAGCTCCAATCATGTAGGTATTATCTGTGGTAAGACAGATGCAGGCGACTGGATCGTTGTGCATTGTTCTTCCGGTAAGAATGGTGTTACAGTAGGTGAGGCTTACAGTGCAAGCTTCCGCTATATCCGTCAGCCATCCTTCTATCCGAACGCAGATCAGGTAGCACAGATGCGAGGAAGCGGTGAGGCGATCACCACAGCACAGTTTATTACTGGTATTGATGTAGCCAATAATCTTCAGGATCTGATCAATGCGAACCTGTCTACCTCAGGAGATATGGATACGGTTACCATCGATCCTTCCGGAAATGGAACTGTTTCACCGGGAAGCCTTTATGTTGCAAACAGCCTTCAGGAGCTGTTTGAGGCTGGACAGCATGTAAGTGTATTCAGCCAGGTATCCTATGGAGATGCTGCAGAGGTTGGCAGCCAGGAGACTGGAACTGTAGGCAGCGGGAAGGCGGCTCAGACAGCAGAGACAGACTTCTCAGGAATTATGGTTACCAATTCCCTTCAGGAACTGTTATCTGCCACAATTGGAATTCAGTGACGTAAAAAGTGCTTCCACACCCGGTTTCGGGTAGGAAGCACTTTTCATATACTGCGTCAATATAGCAGCTATCGGTTGATTCCAGACAATACATCCTCAATCCATTTGTCCGTATTGTAATTATCATCGAAGAATTTTACGATTACCCCATAAGGCTCTGTTTCGTTGGAAAAAGCATTGGCCTCGTCTGTATCTACATGCATGGCAAGACGGTAGCTCCAGTCCACACGGACAACCACATCTGCGTAAATAAGGGCCCGGCCGAAGCTCTTGGTGAGGACAAAGACTTCATCGTTATCCTTTACCTTAAGGGTAACCGCATCGGCAGGTGTCATGTGGATGTGGCGCTTGGCGACGATCACCCCATGGGAGATGGTGAGTTCGCCCTTGGAACCGATCAGGGTACATCCAGGCGAACCGGCGGTATCACCAGACTGGCGGATCAGACCAGGAAGTCCGATCTTGCGGGTGTCTGTGAGGGAAAGCTCAATCTGGGTTTCCTTACGGAAGGGCCCCAGGATGGCCATATTCTGATATTCGCCTTTCGGACCTTTTACCGTGAGCCGTTCCTGACAGAGATACTGTCCAGGCTGGCTTAATTCTTTTATGTAATGAAGCTGGGCATCCTCTCCGAAAAGAAAATGAAAATCTTCCTGGGAGATGTGGATATGCCGGGCTGAGGTTTCAATTGGGATCTTGATGCTCATGGGAATTCCTCCGATGTAAATTATGATTTCATACAAGTTTAATCTTAATGAGAAAAAATATCAAGCATTTTTTATGTTACTGTTTACAGGAGTGTACATAGGAGCGTGTAAAATGAAAAAGCATACAGACAGCGGTTTTACCTTTGATATTAAGGAAGATCATGCTGTAGTAACAGAAATTGAGGGAGATCCGCAGATCGTGGAAATTCCGGAACAGGTGGATGGAGTACCGGTGACGGAGCTTGGGGAATATCTGTTCTCCGTAAAGAACTGCCAGCTGATCCGGATCCCCTCCGGTGTGAAAAAAATAGGCCGATATGGGTTTTATAACTGCCGCAATCTGGAAGAACTATGGTTTTCTAGTGACTTTGCAGATCTTGGAAGCGGAGCCTTTACAGGCTGTCACAGGATCCGCAGGCTGGAGGTTCTGATGAACAGCGAGCAGTCCGGGCTTAAGGAGATCCTGTCCGAAATCGGGGAAGAGCTCAGGGTACATCTTTATGGGAAAGTGGAGGCCATGCTCTGGTTCCCGGAATACTACGAGGAAGGTGTGGAGAACACGCCTGCCAGAATTCTGATGACGGAGGTTCATGGAAGCGGTCTTTACTATCGGAATTGTTTTCAGGGAAAGGTATTCCACTTTCTGGAGTACGACAAGCGGTTCGAGATGGCAAGAGCCCAGGAATCTGCTGATTTTCTAAGAGAAATGGTTTACGGCAGACTGCACCTGCCAACCGGACTGACTGACCAGGCGAAGACTCAGTATGAGCAGTATCTAAGGGAACATATGGAGCAGATCGCCTCCGATTTTATCCGGCAAAAAAGAGGGGAGGAACTGGAATGGCTTCTTCATACCTATCCTCTTACAAGTGACCAGAAAGAACTGTTTACAGGGCTTGTAAGCCTGGCAGACACAGTGAAGTCAGCGGAGATCCTAAGTATGCTTATGGAATATCAGAGAGTGCATTTTCCATCCAGGAGGAGAAGTTTTGATCTATGAGTAATCCACAGGAGAGAAAATTGAAGTCATTTGATGAGGAAAAATCGTTATATAAAGAGAAGAATGTCCAGGGCGCTGAAGTGGTATATCCGGCGAGTACGTTATATGGTGCAGAAACACCATATAATGTGAATCCGGTTCATGATGCGCAGGAACGGGCATTAGCTGCGGAAGCGATCTGTCAGGATATTTTATCCAGTTCCAGAAACCAGCTTTATCTGAACATGCGTTTTATGGATTGTGCCCTTTCTTCTCTTGTTTTTCAGGGGGATATGGGAGTACATCCTGTGGGAACGGATGGCACAGCCCTGTATTATCAGCCGGAAGAGCTGATGGAACTGTTTCGGCGAAGCCAGGAGAAGGTAAACCGGATCTATCTTCACAGCCTTTGGCATTGTATTTTTCTCCATTGCTTCCCAGAGCGGGATGAGGAGGGAAATCCGGCTGTGGATGTGCAGTATTGGAATCTTGCCTGTGACATTACGGTGGAGAACATCATCGACGGGCTTTATCTGAAATGCGTACACCAGCCAGTGTCCATGGTGAAGCGCCAGGCACTGCAGCTGATCCTGGAGGAAGGAAAGGTTCTGACGGCTCAGAGAGTTTACCGGAAGCTTCAGTCCCTTCATCTGCCTGAGAATAAAATGCAGGAGCTGCGCAGGGAGTTTGCCCAGGATGATCATGTGAAGTGGTACGAAAATCACCCAAACAGTCCCCAGATGTCCCAGCGGAAAAAGAACTGGGACGACATCCGGAACCGCATGCAGACGGAGATGGAGACCTTTTCCAAGGAAGCGGGAGAGGGCGGTGAGACTCTTGTAGAGCAGCTGCGTGCCCAGAACCGCAACCGCTATGATTATAAAGAATTTTTAAGGAAGTTTTCTGTTTTAAAAGAAGAAATGAAAGTGGATATGGACACTTTCGATTATATATTTTACAATTATGGAATGAACCTGTATGGCAATATGCCTCTGATCGAACCTTTAGAGACGAAGGAGGAGCGGAAGGTAGAGGATTTTGTGATTGTCATCGATACTTCCATGTCCTGTAAAGGAGAACTGGTCCAGAAATTTCTGGAGGAAACCTACAGTGTGTTAAGTGAATCGGAGAGCTTTTTCAGACGGATCCATGTGCACATTCTTCAGTGTGATGAGAAGGTCCAGTCGGATGTGGTGATCGAAAATGCCATGCAGTTAAAAGAATATATGTCCCATTTCACAGTGAAAGGAGGAGGCGGCACGGATTTCCGCCCTGCTTTTACTTATGTGGAACAGCTCCTTGGGGCAAAAAAGTTTACAAAGCTTCGGGGACTGATCTATTTTACAGATGGGTATGGAATCTATCCGGCGAAAATGCCGCCTTACGAGACTGCCTTTGTGTTTATGAAGGAGGATTACCAGGATATTGACGTGCCGCCATGGGCAATCAAGCTGATCCTTGGGGAAGAGGACTTAAAGGGGACAGAAATCTTGTAGGGAAACAAAAAGGGCTGTTTTAAAAGTAAGAAATGCCAATCTGTAAAGACGAGGAGAACATTATGAACATCAAACGAGCAAAAGAAGAGATACGCAACACCATAGAGGCCTATCTTTTAAAAAATGAATATGGGGAATATGAGATCCCAACCATGGCCCAGCGTCCGATTTTTCTCATTGGAGCGCCGGGAATCGGTAAGACGCAGATCATGGAGCAAATTTCCAGAGAGTGTAAGGTTGGGCTGGTTTCCTATACCATTACCCACCATACCAGACAGAGCGCCATTGGCCTGCCCTTTATTTCAAAGAAAGAATTTGACGGGAAAGAGATGGCTGTGACAGAATATACCATGAGTGAAATCGTGGCATCCATCTATGAGAAGATCCAGGAATCCGGCCTTCGGGAAGGAATTCTGTTTATTGATGAGATCAACTGTGTTTCCGAGACACTGGCTCCTGCCATGCTGCAGTTCCTTCAGTGCAAAACCTTTGGAAGCCATAAGATCCCGGAGGGATGGCTGATCGTGGCAGCAGGAAATCCGCCGGAATATAACAAATCTGTCCGGGAATTTGATGTGGTGACCATGGACCGTGTGAAGAAGATCCTGGTAGAGCCGGATTTTGATGCATGGAGAGAATATGCGTATACAAGAGGCATCCATCCGGCGGTGATCTCTTATCTGAATACAAGGCCCTCTAATTTTTATAAGATGGAGAGCACAGTGGATGGCAAGAATTTTGCAACGCCCCGAGGCTGGGAAGACCTGTCCAGGCTGATCCAGGTTTATGAAAAGCTGGACAAGACCGTGGATAAGGACGTGGTAGTCCAGTATATCCAGCATCCCCAGATCGCCAGGGATTTTGCCAACTATCTGGAGCTTTTCTATAAGTATCGTACCGATTATCAGATCGATGAGGTACTAAATGGCCATATTGATGATATTCTGGTGAAAAAAGCAGCGCATGCTTCCTTTGACGAGAAACTGAGTGTTACAGGACTTCTTTTATCCAGATTAAATAAGGCCTTTGGAAAAGTTCAGGCAGAGGAAGAGAAGCTGGCTACTGTTTTTGACCTGTTAAAAGAAGCTAAGGAGCCTCTTATGGGAGCGCAGAAGGACCAGCCGGTTATTTATCTGGAGGATGTGAAAAATAGCTATCAGGCAGATTCCGGGGCAAAGAAAAAGGCGGGGCTTTTATCAAGGGAAGATATCCATCATGATCAGCAGGTCCTTGACACTCTGGAACGCTATGTGATGGATCTGAAAAAAGAAAATGTTCAGGATGGAGAGGCTGCTTTTTCCCTTCTCCGAGACTGGTTTAATGAGGAAAAAGAAGGCTATGAGGAGGAATTTGACCAGGCGGCAAGGCATCTGGAATATGCCTTTGACTTTATGGAGAGCGCCTTTGCAGGCGGTCAGGAGCTGGTGGTGTTTATCACAGAGCTGAATACCAGCAGCCCGGCGGTTTCTTTCCTTCAGGAGTATTCCTGTGAGAGATATTACCGCTATAATAAAGAGCTTCTATTCCGGGAAAATACCAGAGACATTCTGGAACGGATCCGCCAGCTGGGATAAACGTGATTGTTTGACGGATTCGCAGCAACGATAAGGAGACGGAATGAGAAAAAGAAAACCCTGGAAAATTATTTTTATTATTTTGCTTGTGCTTGCAATTTCCCTGGGCGTATTTATTTATCAGCAGCAGTATGAGCCTTCTGATCTGCTTGTAAAGGTAGGAGAGGGGCTTTTGGACAACGCTCCTGAGATTTTCTCCGGGGAGCCTAAGGAGGTCCGGGATTTGCGGAAACAGGAAGTGGCAGATACGGATACAGAAGGAACCAGCCAGGAATACTATTTTGGGCTGCTGAACGAAGAAGAGCAGCGGGGCTATCGGGAAATGATAGATGGGATCAAGGCAAGGGAGAAGGAATTTTATCTTACCATCTATGATGACGATACGGTCAATAAGGTTTATCATGCTGTTTTGATGGACCATCCGGAGCTGTTCTGGGTACATAACCGGAAGCAGGTGTATAAAACCACCTTCTCAGATGCCAATTATTGCATGTTTTCGCCTGGCTACAGCTACACAGATGAGGAAATGCAGGAGATTCAGGCTGCAGCAGAGAATGCCTGTCAGGAGGTAAGCGCACTGCTTCCGGAGGGCGCTGATGATTACGAAAAGGCGAAAACCGTTTATACGTATCTTATTGACAACGCAGAATATCAGGAATCTGAGGATGACCAGAGTATGGCTGGAATCTTCTGGAAAAAGCAGGCGGTCTGTGCCGGATATGCAGGGGCAGCCCAGTATCTGTTGGAATATCTTGGCGTTCCCTGTATTTATGTGGAGGGCAGTACTGCAGGAAGTACAGAAGGACATGCCTGGAACATTATCACCCTGAATGGGGAGTACTATTATTTTGATGCTACCAATGGCGACCAGCCGGAATTTCTGGAGGGAGATGCGGTTCAGCTTGCAGAGCATAAGACGATCATATATGATTATCTGTGTCCGTTTCCTTCTGAGTATGAGATGACGTACACACCATCTGAGGAGTTTCCGGTTCCGGAATGTACTGCCACAGCCATGAATTTCTATGTGCTGAACCAGGGCTGCTTTGACAGCTATGATTATCAGGAAATTCTTGCATACTGTCAGATGCGGTTAAATAACGGGGCGGCAGTAGTGCGGTTTAAGTTCTCCAGTCAGGAGGCTTTTGACCAGGCGAAGGCAGAATGGATCAACGGAGATGCCATTCAGGAGGCAGCCAGATATTATATGACCTTGTATGGTATGAGTCAGGTAGAGTACCATTATGGAATTCTGGAAAATCTGAAAACGATTTATTATATGTTTTGAAAATCTATCAACCATTAAAAGAATGATTTGCCAGGCGGATTCTGGCAGATGAAGGCTGAAGTGGAATGTGACTTCAGGGAGGAGGTAAAACTATGATTGATATTTTGCAAAATGTGATGAACATTGCTGGAAGAGTACATGACATGCAGATTGCAGGCACCTTATCCATGGTGATTTTTGGAGTGGTGCTTGTGTTTGGAATCATGAATTGTGTTCTTGGTTACCGGCTGCTTAGATTCTGGATGATGATCTTTGGATTTCTGATCGGAGCAGGCATTGGTCTGTTTGCCGTCTATCAGATCGGATTTGGAGAGAAGCTCTACTATGCAGTGGGAATGATTGGTGTGGGATTGATCCTTGCGATCCTTTCCTTTGCGGTGTTTAAAGCTGGTATTTTTATTATGGGTGCTGGAATCGGGCTGACGCTTACGGTTTATATTATCCATCCAACGACCTCCTTTAGCTTTTTTATCTGTCTTCTGGCAGGTGTGGGGCTTGGAATGCTGGCTCTTCGCTATGAGCGGGAAGTGATCATTGTGGGAAGCAGTATCCTGGGCGGTATTTTAAGTGGCTTTGCCACAGCCAAGCTGGCCAATATGGAAGAAATCCCCTTTGGAATCATCTTTTCCGTTGGTTTTGCCCTTGTAGGAATGCTGATCCAGTTTACGATCAATAAACCGAAATATGAGGATGATTACGACGAGGAAGAGGAAGAAGTGCCCCAGGGAAAGAGAAGAAAAAGAGAAGCTGATGGGGATGAGGAAGAGACAGAGCCAAGGCGCAGATCTTCCAAAGAAAGAAACGAAAAAAATGCAGATAATCGCAGTGGAGAAAAAAGGGCCAGCAGAAACTCTGCAGGTGGTAAAGCTTCCAGAAAGAAACCAGACATGGAAATGGAAACTGGAAAAAGCGGCAGAAGGAAACGTGCAGCTTCTTATGATAACGAGGAATATGATTTCGATGATTCTCCGGCTGCAAGAAGAAAATCCCGTGAGCAGCGCAGAAAACGTCTGGAAGATTACGAACAGGAAGAGGATTACAGCTATGAATCTCCTGAGGAAGAGGCTGACGGCAGATACGCCAGAAGGAACCCGGTAGAGGATCTGGATGATGATCTTTCCAATGCGGATGACGAAGAAATTGATGAGATCCTGGACGAGTATGGTGTGGATGAGGATGATGTGATCGAGGAATATCTGGAAGACTACTATGGCGAGAACAAGAAGAAAAGCCAGAAAAAACGAAAAAACGGCGCCAGTCCCTATCAGAAGAGAAGATAATAAAGATTAAAAAACGCAGCTGATTTCAAAATGTTAAAATTGTTATAAAAACAATGCATTTTGAAACCAGCTGCATTTTATTATGCGATTTATGTGAGTGGCGAGCCAAAGTCCATGCCTGCATGAGACCCTTGCGGCTGCCGTGCTAACGAATCCTAAAACTCAATCTCTTTCAGATATCTTGCCAGTGCATCCTGCCAGGTTGGAAGAGGTGTGAAGCCGTTTTCTACCAGCTTCTTCTTATCCAGGCGGCTGTTAAATGGACGGGCAGCCTTGGAAACACCGTACTCAGCAGTGGTAACTGGAAGAACTGTCACTTTATCCTCGGCATACTCGGTATGTCCAAGCTCTACAGCCTGGCGGAAGATTTCCTTTGTGAAATCGTACCAGCTGATATAACCACCCTCATTGGTTGCATGGTAGTAACCGTATTTGTCCGTGAGGATCATATCGATCATCAGGTGGGCAAGGTCATAAGTATAGGTAGGAGTACCGATCTGGTCGTTGACAACCTTTAAGGTATCGTGTGTTTTGGCAACGTTTAACATGGTCTTGATAAAGTTCTTGCCGTTTTTGCCAAATACCCATGCAATACGGATGATAAAGAATTTGTCAACATTGTTATAAACTGCAAGCTCGCCGTCCAGTTTGGTCTGACCGTAGACGTTGAGAGGTTTATAGGCTTTGCAGTCCGGCTCCCATGGAGTAGTGCCCTGGCCGTCAAATACATAGTCTGTGGAAAGATACATCATTTTGATGCCAAGCTTTTTGCAGACCTTTGCAATATTCTCTGTACCAAGAACATTTACTTTGCGGACGATTTCCTGCTTGTCCTCATCCTCAGCGGCATCTACAGCTGTCCATGCCGCGCAGTGTACTACGCCGTCTACGCCTGCTTCTGTGATGGCTTTTTCCACAGCGGCAGCATCTGTAATGTCTACAGAAACATAAGGCATTGTGGTGACAGCAGTACCGTCCTGGATCCCGCTATACTCCGGGGCAAGGTCAGAGCCTACCCCTTCGTATCCGCGTTTGTTAAGTTCGTTCATTACATCATGGCCAAGCTGACCGGCCACACCTGTTACAAACAGTTTCATAAAAACAGCCCTCCTTAGCGGTTGCCGTACATTTTCTCGTAATAATTCTGATATTCTCCGGAAATGATAGTCTCCCACCATTCCTTGTTATCCAGGTACCACTGGATGGTCTTCTTGATGCCGTCTGCGAATTTGGTCTCCGGCAGCCAGCCAAGTTCGTTGTGGATCTTGGTCGGATCAATAGCATAACGCATGTCATGGCCCTTACGGTCTGTTACATATGTGATCAGGCTTTCTGGTTTGCCAAGCTCTTTGCAGATGATCTTAACGATGTCGATGTTCTTCATCTCATTGTGTCCGCCAACGTTGTAAACCTCGCCTACACGTCCTTTGTGGATGATCAGGTCGATGGCGCGGCAGTGATCCTCAACATATAACCAGTCACGAATGTTCTCACCTTTTCCATAAACTGGAAGTGGCTTGTCGTTTAAGGCGTTGGCGATCATAAGCGGAATCAGTTTTTCCGGGAAATGATATGGGCCGTAGTTGTTGGAGCAGCGGCTGATGGATACTGGAAGTCCATAGGTTCTGTGGTAAGCAAGTACCAGAAGGTCAGCAGAAGCCTTGGAAGAGCTGTATGGGCTGCTTGTGTGAATCGGAGTCTCCTCTGTGAAGAACAGGTCCGGTCTGTCAAGAGGCAGATCTCCATAAACCTCATCTGTGGAAACCTGATGGTAACGTTTGATTCCGTATTTGCGGCATGCGTCCATAAGAACAGCAGTACCGATAATATTGGTGTTCAGGAACACTTCCGGGTTCTCGATGGAACGGTCAACGTGGCTCTCAGCTGCGAAGTTTACAACCATGTCCGGATGTTCTTCTTCGAAAAGCTTGTAAACAGCCTCGCGGTCTGTGATGCTCTCTTTTACAAAACGGAAATTCGGGTTGTCCATAACTGGTGCCAGTGTGGAAAGGTTACCTGCATAGGTAAGGCAGTCCAGGCAGATGATCCGGTAATCCGGGTATTTTTTTAACATGTGGAAAATAAAGTTGCTTCCGATAAATCCGGCACCGCCGGTAACGATAATGTTCATTTCTTGTTTCTCCTTTGCTTTTTATAGAGCCTGAATATGGTGTGCAGATGGACCATGGTTATATGACAAGCTGCAAAGGCTGTTCAGGCTGTCAGGGGGTCGATAAAAAAATAAAGTGTATAAGTGAATTATTGCTTAGTGCAGCACATCCATATACTTGCCATCCAGTACATCCTTCAGATACTGGCCGTACTGGTTTTTCTTCAGCACGTTGTAAACTTCCATAACCTCTTCTTTGGAAATCCAGCCGTTTAAGTATGCAATCTCTTCCAGGCAGGCAATCTTACGATGCTGATGAGTCTCTACTGTTTTTACAAAGTTGGTAGCGTCTACAAGGCTCTCGTGTGTACCAGTGTCAAGCCATGTGAAGCCCTGTCCAAGAAGCTCTACATTTAACTGGCCTTTTTCCAGGTAAATACGGTTCAAGTCTGTGATCTCAAGCTCTCCGCGGGCACTTGGTTTCAAGTTCTTTGCATATTCTACCACATTGTTGTCGTAGAAGTAAAGTCCGGTTACGCAGTAGTTGCTCTTTGGTTTCGCCGGCTTCTCCTCGATGGAAACAGCTTTGCCCTCCTGATCGAATTCTACAATACCGAAACGCTCCGGATCGTCTACATAGTAGCCGAATACAGTGGCACCTTTTCCTGTGCTTGCATTTTCAACAGCGGCTTTCAGACGTTTCTTAAGGCCGTGTCCTGCGAAAATATTGTCTCCAAGAACCATGGCAACGGTGTCGTTTCCAATAAATTCTTCGCCGATGATAAAGGCCTGGGCAAGTCCATCCGGGCTTGGCTGTACGGCGTAGGTAAGATGAACGCCGAACTGATGTCCGTCACCAAGAAGATCCTCGAAACGGGGAGTATCCTGTGGTGTGGAAATGATCAGGATATCGCGGATCCCTGCGTTCATAAGAACGGAGAGCGGATAGTAGATCATTGGTTTATCATAAATTGGAAGCAGCTGCTTGGAGGTAACCATGGTTAACGGGTAAAGTCTGGTACCGGATCCACCGGCTAAAATAATTCCCTTCATAATATCATTCTCCTTTTGTAGAATTATGTTACGGCTTATGTAAGAAACCGTAACAGATCTGATGGTGTCAGGGACGTAATTGCTCAGTCGTCTGTGAATACTGTTGGTACAGCATTTCTATGGCCCTGACTTGTGTCTGTGAATGTATTATAAAAGGTTACCTTACGTCATCTTCAAGGGCTTTTTTACAATTATTTTAAATTTGTTACTTTTTCACAAAGAAATACTCCGGCGTCCTTGGTAATATGGAAGCCATTTTCTGTTTTCTTCTTAACAAGAGCCCGAAAATCCTTGTAACGGTCCGGTAGGTACTGATTCTGGTTGCCGTGGCAGGAGAGGATATAGGAGATAAGCGGCTCTGCATCGGTGACGATCAGCTCATCTTCATAAGCCTTCCATGTGATCTGCTGAAAATAAGGGGAAAGGATCTGGGCTCCGTTTTCCCGTCCGAAGCGCTCGTACAGTTTGTCTGCAGAAAGAGCGATCCGCTCGTCAAAGGACTGGACCAGAAGACTGACCTCCCGCATGTGCCGGGAACCATAGGTGCTGCAAAGAAAACGGCCTCCTGGCTTCAGCAGCTTCTGGACATTCTGGCAGACCTTTCCAATATCCTCACAGTAAAAGAGAACATGGTTGGCGATTACCAGGTCGAAGGTTCCAAGTCTTGCCGGAATGGTATGGCAGTCAAAGGCTTTGAAGGAAAAACGGGGGTCGCTGCCTCCGATGGCACGTCTGGCGTCACGAAGCATGCCTTGTGAAATGTCGGACAGGGTGATGTGCACACCTTTAGGCAGCCGTTCCAGATTCTGGGTCCACAATGCACCATCTCCGCAGCCCAGCTCCAGGATGTTCATGCCCTCATGGATCTGGCACTGCCGGAAGATCCATGGGAACCAGCCCTCCTGATTTACGGAATACAGGCTGTGCAGATTGATTCTGGAAGAAATATTGGAAGCGTTCTGGTACTGGTTTTTCAGGCTCTTTTCCATAACTGTCAGATGGATCAGATCCAGCATACGGCTCCAGTCTACGGTGTGCTCCTCGGAAATCGCCTGAGCGGTGTCCTTTAAGGTTTTTTCTACCAGCTGCATCTGCTCGATCCGGTCCTGTACCAGCTTCAGCTGTACATTCAGGGCGTTGAGCATAAAGTGGCTGTCCGGATCCTCAATGGTCATCTCCCGAATGTCCTCCAGGGAAAAGCCCAGGTACTTCAAAAGCAGGATCTGCTGAAGTCTGGCGAAATCCCCATCTGTATAAAATCTGGCTCCGGAATCGGAGACAAGAGATGGTTTCACAATATCGTGCTGGTCATAGTAGCGGATGGTCCGCAAGGTTACACCGGCCATCCGGGCAAACTGGCCAGAAGAGTAGTAGCCCTCTTTTTTCACAAACATACCTCCCGGGCGGAGTGCTGTGCTGAAATGCTCCAGCCCTGTATATAAAAATATTATAGAAAAAAAATCGTTTCGGTGCAATGGAAAATTGTGCAGCTGTTGTTCGAGTTACTGTTCCCTGGCAACATTCCGCGCTGAGCAGGCTGCCTGTGAACCGTAACCGGCTGTCACCTTCTGTCGGAAAGCGACGAACGCTTTTTCTTGTACTTTCCCTGTGGGTGTGCTACCCTTTAATCAAGGTCAGTGTGACCGAGAATATTTCGGGTTACCGGTTCGTTGGTGGACCGTAACGATTCTTGTAAACTGGCAGTTCTGCCAGCTTTTTTCCACAATAAAATGTAAAGAGGAGAAGAAAATGGACAGGAGGTTAAAATGAACCTATTCGATTTTACATACTGCGGAAATTATAACCGCCAGATACAGAATCTGGCCAGGATATCCCCGGAAAAGTGGAGCTTTGGAGAATCCGGGGATTATGGGATTTTAAAAGGATATCTGGAAAACACCTTCCGCAGACTGTATGAGGAAGGAAAAGTGACAGAAGAAAAAGAATATGCACTTTTTCACACAGGACTCTTTAATCAGTATTATCAGCCGATTTACGCCTATTTCGTACCCAATGTTGTGCCGGACAGACAGAAATGGTATCTGGAAGGATTTTATACCGACTACTCACTTTTAAAAATTAAAATCAGAGATCTGCCTCCCAGGGCAAGTTATGTGGAAAATCCTTCGGACTTGGTGTTTGATACAAAGCTGCCGGTGGTTCCCCAGTATGAGCATATATTTGATGATGAGGAGAACGTGAGAAGACTGCCAAGCGCAGTACGGGAAAGCGGCATGCGGGTGCAACTTTTTGACGGAGCTTTGCAGCAGACCAGACGGATCCTGGAGTCAGACTATAAGGCAGCCATCCCCCAGTATTACAACCATTCCATTCAGCTTCTGATCCCCATCTGCCTGCAAAACCCCGGCATTCCGGATCTGGCGCTGGCCTGTATGAAAACTCCAGACGGGACCAAATATCTTGGGCGTACCTGCCTGACACTTCGGATGGCGTACCACAATGCAAGACTTCTGGCCCGGCTGGATGGGAGCTGGCTGCGGGCGTAGCCATTGTAACTGTGAAAGAACTGTGACTTTATCCTGGAAAGTCTGTTCAAAATATGAAAAACGTGTTACAATTTAGAAATATTATGGAAGAGAAACAGAGCACAGGAGAACATATGAGAATCGAATTAAAAGACGAAAACCAGGAAGAACCACAGAAAATTGACGAGAACGACATCCGGTACAAGCACGAATCGGATCTGACCAAGAAGGAGAAGCGGGAGCTTGAGAAGATGAAGCTGTCCAGCATGGGACTGGGAGGCAAGCTTCAGTATATCTGGGCATACTATAAGCCCCAGATGGCAGCAGTGGTGGCAGTGATCGCCATTGCCTTTTTTGCAAAAGATCTGTACCAGAATTCCAAGATCCACACAGCACTTACCGTTATGGTAATTGATTCCTACGGAATGAAGCAGGAAGAAGCCGAGGAGAAGGTGCAGGAAGCCCTGGGGATCCAGGACGATCCCTATGAGGTTGTCACTGTGGACGAAAGCCTGCGCACCGGCGAAGATGGAGTGGCGCTGGAGTCTTACAGCCAGATGGCATTTACCACTAAGGTGGCAGCAAAGGCTGTGGATGTGCTGATCGGTTCTGAGCAGTATATGGATGGGTTTGAGTTTAAAGATGAGTATTTTATGGATCTGACAGAGCTTTTGCCAGAGGATGTTTACCAGGCCTTTGGAGAGCAGGAGGATAAGTATAGCATTACCATCACTTCCGATCAGCTGGCAAGCGACCTGGAAGTAGCCTATGAGCCGATTAAGATCGGTATCCTGGCAAATTCAGAGAATGTAGAAAATGCAGTGAAATGGCTGACAAAGCTTGCAGAAAGAGGAAACGTGTAAAAAGTGACACGTTTCCTCTTTTAAGGTGTTAACAGTTGTTGGAAAAGTGCCTTTTTCTTATAATTTTTTCAGATAATGTTTTTCAATAAATGCGAGAATCCCATAAAGGATCATGGCAATCATACACAAAATCACAATGGACATCAGTACCCAGGTAAGCTTGAAGAAGTGAAAACACATTCTGAAAGAAAAAAGTCTGCAAAATTCAAAAGAATTTTCGGAAAAATGCCAATAGGATATTTTACCGAAATAAGGTATGCTAAACGGACAGAAGTAATTCGAATGGATAACAGGAGCGAAGATATATGAAGGTTTTACTGGCCGGGAATACCGGTTATGTGACAGGGAAATTTATAGAGGAAGCCTTTCCAGAATGTCAGGTAATGGTGCTTGGAAACAAAATGCTAAAGACAGTGCGAAAAAAGCAGATCATTTCCAGGCCATTTCCTAAGACGGAGCTGGAGCTGGGAGATATTTTCAGAACATACGAATTTGAGGCAGTGGTGTACTTTTCAAATTATCTGACCTTTCATGGAGAGTTGGAAGGAGAGGCGGAAAATCTTCGTAAGCTTCTGCAATATTGCAGGAAGGGACAGGAGAGCCATTTTCTTTATGTAACAGGTCCGGAAGGAATGTACGATGTGCCTACTGGCAAGACGTTGCTGGTAGAAAATGCGGAAGATGTGTGTAGACGCTATGCGAAGCTGTATGATCTGAAGGTGAAAATATTGCGGACGCCATATTTGTGCTCTGGGATTTACAGGAAAGATTTCTTTTATCGGATTTTTGAAGCTGCGAAAGAGAATCAGAAGCAGTTTTTTCAGGAAGCGCCAGAGCAGAAGGCTTATTTTTTATATCCCATGGATCTTGCAGAGCTGATGTTCAAGCTTTATGACAATTGGAGTGATGAGGAAGAGATACTGAATGTGCCAGATGTATTTGCTGTCAGTTTTTGGGACGTAACGGAAGAACTAAAAAAGATTTTATCCCCAGTTTCCATTATCTATAAAAGCAGTGCCACAATAGAAAAAATAAAAGAAGATGACAAACAGATCCGAATAAATTATAACTGGTTTCCGAAGATTTCGGTATTAGATCATATTTCGGAAATGTATGAAGAATATAAAGAAAACACTCAAAATAACGGTGAAAAAATAAACTGGTTTACCAGTTTTGGAAACCGCAATAAAAAAGTACTGCGAGTCTGTGAGTTTGTGGTCAGCTTTCTGGCATTTGAGTTTTTGCAGCATCTTCTGGGAAACCAGGCCCAGTTTCATATGATCGATCTGCGTCTTGTGTTTATCGTTTTATTTGGAAGCCTTTACGGACTGGGATATGGAATTGCAGGGGCAGCAGCCCAGGCAGTATCCTTGTTTCTTGCATATGAAAGCCAGGGAACCAGGTGGTACACTCTTTTTTACGAACCAGCCAACTGGATCCCGTTTATCTTCTATTTTGCCACAGGGGCCGTATGCGGTTATGTGCGAATGAAAAACAGAGAAAATCTGGAATTTGTGTCAGAAGAGAACCAGTTGATCCGGGAAAAATTTATCTTTATGCGGGATTTGTACCAGGAAACCCTTCTGGACAAAAAAAGATATAAAAAACAGATCCTGGGCAGTAAGGACAGCTTTGGAAAGATCTTTGACATTACCAGGAAACTGGATATTGTACAGCCAGAGGAACTGTTTATTGAAACTATGCACATTATGGAAGAAGTTCTGGAGAATGAGACATTTGCTTTTTATTCCCTCAGTCAGAAAAATGGATACGGCAGATTGGAAGCTGCATCTCCTAAGTCTCAGGGAATGTACTCTGCTTCTATCAGATTAAGTGAGTATACGTTTGCCATGGATGCGCTGGAAAAGGGACAGGTATGGGCAAACCGGGATTTTATAAATGGCTATCCCATGTATATGGCTGGCATCAGGAGAGAAGGCAGTCTGGTAATGCTGATCTGCATCCAGGAGGTAAAAAATGAGCAACTGACTTTATACTATATGAATCTGTTCCAGATCTTATGCGGTCTGGTAGAAACCTCACTTTTACGTGCCCTTGAATATCAGGAGGCTACAGAATACAGGAAATATGTGGAAAAGACAAGGATCCTGAAACCGGAATATTTCGAAAAAAGCCTGGAGCTTCAGCATTCTATGCGTGAGCAGAAGATGGCTTCTTATATCCTTCTGAAGCTGAAGTATGAGAATATGACACTTGAGGAAGCCGATGAAGCGTTAGATGGATGTATCAGGGAGAACGATATCCGTGGTATTTCCCAAGAAGGAGAATTATATCTGATTTTGACACAGGCAGATGACAAGGCACTTCCATTTGTCCTTGGACGTCTGGAAAGAAAAGGTTTCGGGGGAAAGGTACTCGATGTTCCGGCAGGAAAAGAGGCAGCAGGAGAAGAAGCATGATAAAGACAGCAATGGGAATCACGGCACTTGTGATCCATCTGATGATCTGCATACTGATCTGGTTTGGAATACGCACAGGTTTTTTGAAGGTAAAGATGTATATGCTGCCTGTTGCAGTATTTGTACCAGTCTGGGGACCAGTGTGTGTCCTGCTCATACATTTTCAGCTTTTTTCCGGCACAGACCAGGTGAAAACAGTGGGCGTGGAAAAGCTCAGGGTTAACGAGGAAATCTATAAGAATATGTTTCAGGTCAGGGAGGAGAATGACAGGGATGTGGTCCCCCTGGAAGAGGCGCTTGTTCTAAACGACCCTGCCAGACGCCGGGAACTGATCATGAATATTCTGAATGATGATCCGGGAGAATATGTAGAATTATTAAAGCAGGCGCGCATGAATGAGGATGTAGAGGTGGTCCATTATGCGATCACTGCCATGGTGGAATTGTCAAAAGAATATGATTACAGACTGCAAAAAATCGAGAAGAAATATATGGATGCACCGGATGATACGGCAATTCTGGAAGAATACTGTGATTTTCTGAAAGAGTATCTGAGCCAGGGATTTATGGAGAAGCAGATGGAACAGATCCAGAGAAATCAGTATACGCAGCTTTTGTTAAAGCAGTTGGGGAAAAAGAAAAATCTTCATACCTGTGTATGTCTGATGGAAAATCTTATGGTACAAGGTGTTATAGCTACCGTTTTTTATCCGAAAGCTATCGGGCTTGCCAGTCCATGAACAGACGGTTATAATGACCATAAATCTATAGAAAGAAAAAGAGCATTCCCTTTATGATGTCGTGTTACCAGCACGTCATCAGGAATGCTCCA
>NZ_JBQKLL010000020.1:0-63541 GCF_052116245.1 Blautia sp. Sow4_E7 | reverse complement strand
TGAAAAACTCCAATCTATCAAAAATCGCATGTGAATTATAGTGAATTACTCCAACTCGCAAAGGGCTGGGGTAATTTTATATCTGACCGCATTATTATTTGGCGGTTACTTTTATTTTGTACTAATTAGATGCTAACACTAGATTGACTGGTGTGCGGTTGAAAGATACAGTTACAGGAGAAGAAAACATTATAGAATGTGACGGCCTGTTTGTGAGTATAGGAAGACAACCGACAACAGATTTTTTAGATAATCAGATAGAACTGGATAATAAAGGATATATTGTGGCAGGTGAAAACACTGAAACGAGTATTCCGGGTGTTTATGCTGTAGGAGATGTCAGAACAAAGTTACTTCGTCAGATAGTAACAGCAGTGGCAGATGGTGCTATGGCAGTACATATGGCAGAAGAGTATGTGGAGAAATAATAATCAGAATTTGAATAGTGAATTTTTTATACTGAAATATGTACGATTTCAATAATGACATGAACTTATGGGAATGTATTGCGGATACTTTGTGAACTTTATCCTGATACAATGATTATGCTGATGAAAGAAGGCATAGATAACTGAATACAAGAAAGAGACGAAAGCCTCAGTAGTTAAGAAAAAACTACTGGGGCTTTTTTTCGTGCCTGAATTTTTCAGCCAATAACTGCGGGCGTATCCGGCAGGATAAAGGCGGAGTAGGCATGATTCTAAACAGAGGTCCGCCTTCTGGATTTGAAACGAGCAACAAGATTTCAAATTCAGGAGGAACGGACATGTATATTGAACACCCATATTTTTATGAAGGAAAGTATTACGCAAATATTGATGGAGAAATGATCGAGGTTACAAAAGAAGTTGCGTATGCGATGAACAAATTTTACAGAAGCAGCAAGGCAAAAAAAGTTGAGATCAAGAACGAACTGGGTGAGGTCGTGGATAAGATGCTGCGGGAGGTACCTTACAGCGGTCAGTCCATTGATGGAGAAGTCTTCATGATTGAGGATTTTCCAGATCTGAACTGTGATGTGGAGCACTGTGTACTGACAAAAATGGAACAGCAGGATATTCACAAAGTGATCAACCAGCTGAACTCAGAGGAACGCATGATTATTTATGGCATTTTCTTTGAAAACAAGACACAGACACAGATGGCGGAGATTATGGGGATTTCCAGACAGATGCTGTCATACAAGCTGAAATCCACTCTTAATAAGATGCGTGAAATGTATATGAATAAATTTTTTTAAAAATTTTTCAAAATCTTTTGCATCTGCCAAAGTCATTTGACTTTAGTAATTAGAGGAAGTTAAAGGACTTCCTAAAATGAACCATGATAACTGAATATTCAATAATAACTGATGTGACATTTCATACAGTGAGCACGAGGAAGATGCCGCTATAGGATTATAAGACAAAACAAAGATTTTAGTTCAGTCCGTAATGCTGCGAAAAAGCACTGACCAAAGCCAGCTGGCAGGCTGGTGATGCGATGACATGTATGAGATGCGATACACTTGCAGACCCTGAGAAGTCTGTAACTGGTAAACCTATGAACTGCTGGAGCCTGGAAACGAGAGTTTCCGGGTTGTGGTCCGGAGCGTGCATCCGGGCAGGTTATTATTCCCTTCCTGCATATGCGGGAGTAACGATTCGGGGTATCGAGGATAAATAGAATCGAGCGAGCACTGTTTAATAATCAAATTGGCTATAGAGGTTATGCGGCAGAGCTTTCCTTATAGGAAAGAAACTCTGCCGTATTCCTGTGGAGCCAATATAGCGCTATGGATGCTTTACAAATAAAAATAACAGATTGGAGAGAGGACAAATGACAATCCGAAGAGGAGATATCTTATGGGCAGATCTCGGTATGTTCCCGACAACTTCGGTTCAGGGTGGAGTAAGACCGGTGATCGTAATGAGCAATAATAAAGCCAATACATACAGTTCAGTCATAACGGTAGTTCCGCTGACATCAAGAATTTATAAGAAACGGTATTTGCCAACGCATGTATTTATCAGCAAATATGATATGACGGGAATCCGAAAAGGAAGCCTGGCACTGGCTGAACTGGTTATGAGCATTTCTACGAAATCTATTATTGAGAAATGCGGAAGAGTGAACAAGTGGATCCTGGATCGGGTACTGAAAGCAGTACGGATTCAGATGGGAATGAACGAAAGCGGGAACTGATATCTCTACTTTCGACAATTCAACAGAAAATGACATCATTAAATGTAGATAACACAAAAGAATGGCAATACAGGACGAGCGGTTCTGGTGATTTTTTAGAGACGATTGAATATGATTTATAAAGGGAGGGATTGCGATGGCATTAAAAATTGTAAGAAGATATGACGCAAATGGTAATGTGATCGAAGATAAAGATTTAGAAAGATTCAGATTGGATTCACCGGTGGTTCGTCAGATATTATATCAGATGAATAAAGAGATGGGAGCAGTTGATAATATTAAAATCGAAGCATCTGAAAAAAGAGATTTTGCATAACTTATATTAGAATATAAAATAAGTTGAAATTTCTTCAGAAGGATGGTATAGTGTACTTGAGAGGAGGAAAGATAGAGGTGAGAAACATAAGAATCGGAAAGGATACCTCAAATAATAAAAAAACAGGATTGTATATCAGAGTTTCTACAAATGTTCAGTTTGAAGAAGGATATTCAGTAGGTGCTCAGACAGAGAAACTTGAAAAGTATTGTAATTATCAGGAGATTGATAATTATGATCTGTACATTGATGGTGGTTATTCGGGAAGTAATCTGAACCGACCGGAGATGAAACGTCTTATTAAAGAAATTCAAGAAGGCAAAGTTGAATCTGTTGTAGTTGTTAAACTTGACCGTTTGTCCAGAAGTCAGAAAGACACGATTTATCTTCTGGAAGATGTGTTTGAGGCAAATGGTGTTGGATTTATTTCATTAAATGAAAATTTTGATACAACAACACCATATGGAAAAGCTATGGTAGGTATTTTATCTGTATTTGCTCAGTATGAACGAGAAAATATTCGTGAACGTACACAAATGGGAATTACAGAGAGAATCAAAACCGGAAAATGGCGTGGTACGAAACCGCCGTTTGGTTATGATTATAATAATGGCGATGATGTTCTTATACCAAATAAAGATGCAGAAACAGTCAAAAAGATTTTTGAATTATATAAGGAAGGCTATTCCACGTATGCACTGGCAAAGATGTTTGACCTAAAAGGAGACAAGCAAGTGTCCGATATGTTATCCAGGGTGACATACATTGGAAAGCTCAAATATAATAAGGAAATCGTTGATGGTCTTCACGAACCAATAGTTGATAAAAAATTATTTGATGAAGTTCAGGAATTGCGAAAAACAAGAACAAGATCAACTTCTCATAAATCACAGTATTTACTAACAGGCTTAATATATTGTGGATTATGTGGTGCGAAGATGCGTTATCAAAAATGGAGCGGTGGTAGAGTGATGATTTACTGTTACTCTTTAGATCATAGCAAACCGCACCTGGTTAAGAATCCTAATTGCCAGAATGGAAAGCTGGATGCAGCGGAAGTTGAGAAAGTTGTTGTTAATGATATGCTGAAATTATCAAAAGAGTATGAGACAATTGAAGGGAAATCAGAACAGCAAAATCAAAAGGGATTTGAAGCTATGAACCAGAGAAAAACAGTTCTTGAAGGAAAGCTGAAATCTTTGTATAATTTATATGCATCTGATACCAATAATAATGTCCTGTTAGAGACGATTGGTGAGATTAACAAGGAATTGGAAAATCTGAATACACAGATTGAACAGTACACCTTAAAGAACACAAGAGCTAAAGATATGGCAGCAAGAGCGAAAGCATTCAAAAGTGTTGCTGACAGCTGGGAGTTCATGTCTTTCAATGAAAGACAAAAGACTGTACGTGAATATATTAAGAAGATCAAAATTTCGAATGATTATGTTGAAATTGAGTATAATGATCTTTTGACACAACAGTAAATTACATTTCTATAGTTAATACATCGCAAGGGGATACATCTTCTTGCGTGTAAAATTTCATATATCTTATTCAAGATAATTACCCTATTGGATAAAGGAAATTTCAAAATTTCCACTATAATACATTATCCCAATGATCATTGGAGAGATTAAGCGGTTTCTTCGGGATGATGGAATCCTGAAGGTCAGCCGTTCCATAAAAGAGAACCAATACAGGATCTACAAAATGAGGGAGGAGCTGGAGAAAAAATTAGGCAGGGAACCAGAATTACGGGAGCTTTCTGTGGCTATGGATATGCCAGTGGAGGAGATTGCCATAACCATGGAATCGTCGGCGGAGGTGGAATCTATTTACCGGACGGTGTATCACGGAGATGGAACCGATCTGCAGCTGGTGGACAGGCTTCCAGAGAAGGAGGATCATCAGGAGAAGCTTCTGAACCGTATTTTTCTGGAAGAAATTCTGGAAAAACTGGAGGAAGAGGAACGGCAGCTGATCGGGCTTCGGTATTTCCAGGATATGACACAGACGGAGGTGGCAAAGCGGATGGGCGTGTCACAGGTGCAGGTGTCAAGGATGGAGAAGCGGATACTGAAGAAATTGCGGGAGATGGAAAAGTAGATAAAAGAAGAAAAGTAAAATCATACATGGATGTACTCTGTAAAAAAAGTCAAGAAAGGTGATGCAATAAATAATTGGGAGGGGCAGCAAGGCACCGAAATTTGAAACAGAAATATGGATAATAAACAGGAAAATACCCTGGAAACAGAAACGAAGGAAATCGATTTCTTATATTCTCCAGGGTATTTTATATGCAATTATAATAAGTTAAAATTTAATCTCTTTCCCTTCTAGACGCCACTGTCTGAACTCAGCGGAAGCTGAGAGAAGCAGGTCGGAAGAAGAGTTCAGGGCTGTTTCTACAGAGTCCTGGATAACGCCGATAATGAATCCAACAGCTACTACCTGCATGGAGATATCATCGGAAATTCCGAAGAGAGAGCAGGCCATAGGAATCAGAAGAAGGGATCCGCCGGCAACACCGGAAGCACCGCATGCAGAAAGTGCTGCAAGAAGGCTGAGGATGATGGCAGTCGGGATATCAACGTGGATTCCAAGGGTGAAAGCAGTTGCCATTGTCATAACAGTGATGGTGATGGCAGCTCCATCCATATTGATAGTTGCTCCAAGAGGAATGGTTACGGAATAGGTATCACGGTCAAGACCCATTTCCTCGCAGGCTTTCATGTTGACTGGAATGTTGGCTGCAGAGCTTCTGGTGAAGAATGCGGTGATGGCACTTTTTTTCAGGCAGTGCAGAATCAGCGGATATGGATTCTTGCGGATGCACCAGTAAACCAGAAGCGGATTTGTTACAAAGTAGATGAAAAGCATGCAGCCTACCAGCAGAAACAGAAGTCTTCCGTAGGTGGTGAAAATATCAAGTCCGTTGGTGGATACGGTGTTAAATACCAGGCCGAAGATTCCAAATGGAGCCAGGTTGATGATCCAGCTGACTACCAGGGAAGTGCCGTCTGCAACATCGGCCAGAATTTTCTTGGTGGAATCGCTGGCTGCACGGAATGCAAGTCCCAGAAGAATGGCCCAGGTAAGAATTCCTACATAGTTGGCGTTTACCAGGGAGGATACCGGGTTTGCGACTACATTGAGCAGCAGGTTGTTCAGGACTTCCACAATGCCCTGAGGAGCTGTGGCATCTGCAGCTGCGTTGGTAAGAGTCATCTCTACCGGGAAGATCATGCTGGCAAATACTGCGATCACAGCGGCAAGTACAGTACTGAACATATAAAGGGCAACAACTGTTTTGATAACGCCGCCGTGGGATTTTCCTGCGTTGCACAGTGAACTGAGAACCAGGAAGAATACCAGAAGTGGTGCGATGGCTTTCAGGGCACCTACAAATACATCACCAAGGATGGCAATGCTGGTTGCGCCGGGTGCTGCCACTCCAAGGATGGCACCCAGGATCAGACCGACGACGATTCGCTTTACCAGAGCAATCTCGGTCCATTTGTGCCATAGATTTTTCATTTGTTTCTCTACCTCTTTCCCTCTTTAATTTGATAAAAGATTAATGAATTAATTATATAGTATATAGGGGGACTTCGCAACAAAATATATAAGAATTTAGTGGAAAATGGACAAAATTTGGGAAAATAGAAAAATCAGCTTGTAAAAAGAGAAGAAATGTAATTGCTATGGAGGCGGAATGCGGAAGAAAATAGGAAGGAATCTGAAAAAGAAATCCGGATAAGACGAATGATAAAAGCGTCTTATCCGGATTGGTGAATTCGAAAAATTTATTTTGCAGCGGCCTGTTTACCAAACAGTGTGTTCTTGTACTTGGAAAGTGCGGTGAGAAGCACCATTCCGAAGATTCCGCAGGAAATGACCTCTCCGGTGCCTACAGTAAGCATCATAAGCGGGATCGGCAGATTAACGGAATATCCGTAACGAAGTACGAACGGTACCAGAACGGCGTTGGCTACGATTGGTGGAACTGGTGCCAGCCATTTGCTGCTGTTACGAAGTTTGTAGGTAAATACAGCTCCGATGAGGGTTGCAATACTTCCGAATGCAATATCCAGAGGAATGGCACCGCCAAGCAGGTTGGCCAGGATGCAGCCTACAAAAAGACCGGGAATGGCAGCTGGTGTGAAGAATGGAAGAATGGTCAGGGCTTCGGAAATTCGAACCTGGATCTCTCCATAGCTAAACGGTGCAAATACCAGTGTCAATACAACATAGACAGCCGCGATCAGCGCTGCCTGCACCAGAAACAGGGTACTCTTGTTTTTCATATTCATTTGTCTCCTTTAGTTTTGTTTTACGAGTGGAAGGTCACGAACACTCGATTCATTTTGCGCCGGGAATCGGCGGAAAAGCCGCTTAAGACCTTATTTTTCAGGGCTTTTCAACGGGCATGAGTATAGCACATTTGGGAGAGGAATGCAAGGGGAAATGTGTCCGTACCCACTTTTGCAAAAAGTTATATTTGAGAGCTGCTTTAAGCATATTAAATATAATAAAATTAGATATTGCAATCTATTAGCTATTTCTTTTAATGGAAATGACTTTGGAATTGTGATATAGTGATTATAGAAACGGAGGTGTCGAAAACGGCTGAGAGAAATTATGTAAAACCGGATACCATACTAAAGACGTTTTGGAGAGATAATAACCACTTTGCAGATTTATTCAATGCTGCACTATTTGATGGGGAACAGGTATTAAATCCCCGTGACCTTATGGAAGTGGACACAGATGTATCTTCTCTGGTGAAATTTAACGGACACGCAGAAACCGTCCAGAAAGTGCTGGACGTGGTGAAAAAACTGCATATGGAGTGGACTTTGTGATATGGGGCTTGGAGAACCAGGCAAAATACATTATGCAATGCCCCTTCGGCATATGATCGGAGATTCCTTTTCCTATTTGAAAGAATATAACGAAATTGCGGCGAAAAACAGAGAGGAAAAAGGCTTTGAATCCTCCGATGAATTTCTATCTAATCTTAAAAAAACAGATCGTCTCCATCCTGTAATAAGCCTGTGTGTATATTACGGAGAGAACGAATGGGATGGACCGTTTTGTCTGACAGATATGCTGGAAATTCTGAAAAAACTGAAACCATTGGTATCTGATTATAAAATGAATCTGATTCAGTTAAGGTCAAGCGGATCGCTGTGTTTTCACAATTCAGATGTGGACACTGTATTTGATGTAAGCCGCTCCATCTATGAACGGAATTTTGAAAAAATCAATACGGTGTATAAGGAAAAAGCGATTCCAGCGGAACTTGGAGTAGTAATTGGAGCAATCACCGAATCCCAGAAGCTGATTAACTATGCTTTGAAATCAGAGAAAAAAGGAGAGCAGATTTATATGTGTGGAGCATTAGAGGAATTGGTAAATGAGGGCGTTCAGAAAGGCAGACAAGAGGGAATCCAGGAAGGGCTGATGAAAGGATAGCTGGAAGGAATTTTAGCGAATATCCGAACCTGTAAGAACTTTAATGTCAGTAAATCTGATACAATTAGAAACATTGTAAAAGAATTTTCTCTGCCAGAAGAAAAAGCAACAGAATACGTGGAAAAATATTGGTAAATTTTGAATAGCCAGAACTAAGTTGGTCCAGTCATCAGTATAAATGATGCCATCAATCAATTCTACATGAATAAAATCAGGCAGATTCAGAATATCGTTACAGGTGTATAGACGTTTGGGTGTCATTGACAAACCTCCTTTCTTTGGAAAATATTAACATATAATTATAGTATACTAAAAATATAATTATAATGCAAACGAAAACTGGATACTTAATTAAAAATGAGAGGGTCGAAACTTTTAGGAAAAAGAAGTCTTTGTTTTGGTTTACAAATAAATTATCGCAGGCAGTTACCGAAATACGTATTTACACGAAAATTTGGTGACTGCCTGCGAATCTTTGCGAAGCTGATATTCTGTTTAAAAATTAGTGGATCATTTGCTAACCCTAGCCTTGGTAGAGAGTCCTTTGCTCTTGAGCAGCTTCTTGTAAGCGGAGAGCTTACTCTTTGGAACTCTTACTTTCAATTTCTTATAGTTGCTGTGGCCGGCTTTGGTAAAGGCGCTTTTTCCTACTTTACTGGAAGATAATTTCTTGGTCTGTATGGTGACGGAAGTAAGAGCCTTACAGTCGTAGAAAGCTTTTGCTCCAATGGAGGTAACCCTGGAACCGATTTTTACAGTGCGCAGAGCACTGCAGCCCTGGAAAGCGCTGGAACCGATGCTTGTAATGTTTCCTGAAATGGTTGCCTGTTTCAGCTTACGGCAGTTTTTAAATGCATTAGAAGCAATTGCGGTTACTTTGTAAGTTTTACCGTTGGCTTTTACCGTGGATGGAATTTTGGCTGTGGTAACATTGCGGGAACGCGGTTTCTTCAAAGTAACAGTGGAACCTGATTTATTGACAGTGTAAACATTATAGGCATCGCTGAAGGTTTTAACTGTTGCCTGCGGTGTATTATTGCCATTGTTATTATTATTGTTACTGTTATTGCTGCTATTATTACCATTACCACTATTGCTATTATTGGAAGACACAATCTGGAAGGTTAAGGTAATAGTTCCATAATAACCGTTTTTACCAGTGATCTTCATGGTGGCAGTTCCGGCCTTTATGTTGTTGTCATAAGACACGGAATAGTGGGTGGTTCCGTCAAGCTTCTGGTTTCCAAGCGTGATCGTCAGAGCGGGTGTGATCGGGGAACCTGTATAATTGTAAGATTTCTGTAATCCGGTCACTTTGGCTTCTGTAATATCGCAGGCATAACGGAGACCGTTTTTCTTAGCATAGGTAATCGCATAAGAATTGTATGGGGCGTGGATGGCGGCGTAATTGACATGCTCATTATCTCCCCACCAGTAGCTTCCTGTCCATACAAAGTCATCTCCAATACTGATCACGCTGGCTGGCAATGTGACAGTTCGAAGATTGTCACAGTAAGCAAAGGCTTCTTTTCCGATTCGTTGTACACCCTTTTCAATCTCAACTTCTTCCAAGGCTGGAAGGAAATCAAATGCATTATCTGAGATACTGGTAATACCGGTTTTGATCACAATTTTTTTTACTTTGTTCTGAATGGATTTCCATGAAGTTCCATTTGTAAAGAAATAGCCATACTGAGTGGAAGAAACAGGCTGGCGGTAGTTTTCGTCCTTAGAGATGGAAATGGCACCCTGACCGGAAATGGTAAGAACACCATTCTTAAAACTCCAGGAAGCGTTGTCACCAGCAATCTGATAGCTCTTTTTGGATGCTGTGCCGCTATTGGAATCAATGGAATAAAAGTTTACCGTATTTGCATTGGAAGCATAATAAACAACTTTAGAATCCTTTACAACTGGCTGGCAATCGGAGATTGGAGCTACTGTTGTAAATTCTTTGCTGATGGTGTTGCCTTTTCCGTCTACAAAAAGGTAATGCAGAGTACTGGAAGAAAGGTTGTCGTCATCTGCATATTTTTCGTTTTCCTGATCCACATATTCTTCCCAGGAAATCATGAAACGGTTGTCGCTGATCTTGGTGATCTTTACACCCATAAAGCTTTTTCCGTTGTTGGTAAAGTTGGTGAGCTGGCGTGTCACCGTAGCCTTCTGGGAAAAATCAGATGTAGGCGTGGCAGTGAGGTAAATATTATGCGGGGTATCCTCGGTTACCTGGTCATATTTAGACTGGTCGATGGAGGTTCCAATACATAATACATGATCCGAAGAAACGGCCATGCCGTCTACACTTGCATAACAGTTAAGAGCCCACACGGAAGTACGGGAACCGCCATATGGAAATAGTTCAATGGTAGTCTTCTCAAGGGTATCTCTGTCGTATCTGGAAAGCTTGGTGCAGCGGGAGCCTTCACTTTGCTCCAGAACATACATGTAGTTATCCTTGGATTTAATATACTGGGCAAAAGAGTGCCACAGGTCACAGGAAACGATCTTTCCAGTCATAGAAGACTGATCGACCTGGATCATAAGAAATCCCTGATGCCCCTGTCCGACGGATTCATCCACATATCCCTGATGACCGGTAACGATATAGAGTTTTCCGTTATTTTCACTCATTTCCACACAGCCGTAATCAAATGGGTAACGGACTTCCCCACCAAAAAGATCGGAATTACTTGTAATAGAAGCTGCGCCATTTCGTTTCCAGTTTTTGTCATAGCGGATGACACGGATCACTTCTGCTGTATCGTCTTCTGTAGTGTTGCTCTGTCCTTCTACCAGATAATAGCCGTCAGAGCCAGCATAAAAACCACCCCATAATGGCAGTTCCAGGGCAATCTCTTTTCGGCTTTTGATCTGAAGGCTATTGTCGTAATACTCGATTCCCACAGCTGTTTTCTTATAGAAGACCCGCATGTATCCATCAGAAACGGGAACCAGATCTGAAGTGCGTCTCAAGCTGACATTCAGATTGTCCTGTGCAGCCGGGGTAAGTGAATCAGCTGCCTTTGCAGGCTGGGAAAACACAGTCAGACAAAGGAACAGAGAACAGAATAGAAATAACAAAGCGGTTAATTTCTTTGTCTTTTTCATAGTTTCCTCCTTATTATGTTGTTGAAATTTATAACTATAATGTTATTATAATAAACGACAGAACGATTTGCAATACGACATGAAAAAATCAGGAGGAAAGTAATGAAATATCAAAATCCCATTATTTCCGGATATAATCCAGACCCTTCCATTTGCAGAGTGGGAGATGCCTTTTATCTTGTAAACTCAACCTTCGAATTTTACCCGGGAGTGCCGGTTTATCACAGTAAGAACCTGGTGAACTGGGAACTGATCAATTATTGCCTGAAAGATAAGGAACAGCTTTATCTGGATGGGGCATGGCCATCTGGGGGAATTTATGCTCCAATGCTCTGTTACCATAAGGGTGAGTTTTTTATGACGACTACCAATGTGTCACATAAGGGGCATTTGATCGTACATACCAGTGATATTTATGGGGAATGGTCTAAGCCGGTATGGATTGACCAGGGTGGAATTGATCCTACCTTGTTGTTTGACGGTGAGGATGTTTACTTTGCTTCTACGTCCAGAGACAAAGAGGGCAGAGATGGTATTTTTATGTGCAAAATTGATCCATACACGGGAGAAAAACTGTCTGAGAGCGTGTGCATCAGCTATGGCTGCGGCGGAATCTGCCCGGAGGGACCGCATATTTATAAGCTGAATGGAAAATATTATCTGCTGCTTGCAGAAGGCGGTACAGAATATGGTCATATGGTGACGATGCAAAGAGCAGATTCTCCTTTTGGTCCTTATGAGGCATGCCCGCATAATCCTATTCTTAGTCATAAGGATAATCCGGACGGTTCCATTGCCTGCACAGGGCATGCAGATCTGGAAGTGGATCAGAATGGAAACTGGTGGCTGGTCTGCCTGGGAATCCGGCCGTCCTGTACTCCGCAGCGCGGATTGAAGCTTCACCATCTGGGAAGGGAGACATTCTTAAGCCCTGTAATTTGGGATGAAGAGGGCTGGCCGGTTGTTGGAAAGAACGGAAGGATTGCATTGGAGATGGAGGGACCGCTTCCAGGAGAAATGGTACAGCCTGTCTGCCGGGATTTCGCAGATGATGTCTCAGA
This sequence comes from Blautia sp. Sow4_E7, assembly GCF_052116245.1. NCBI lineage: Bacteria > Bacillati > Bacillota > Clostridia > Lachnospirales > Lachnospiraceae > Blautia > Blautia sp. Sow4_E7. The sequence continues at coordinate 51,385 of NZ_JBQKLL010000020.1, read as the reverse complement.
AGAGAAATTTAGTCTCCATTATAACTGGGTTCGAAATCCACATATGGAAAATTATGTCCGGGATACTGTCAGCGGACAGTTGATCCTGAAGGGAACGGATGTGACCTTAAATGATACAGATACTCCTACCTGGATCGGGGTTCGGCAGAAGGAGTTTGAGATTAAGGCAGATGTTGTGGTGAGCCTGGAACAAAACGGTGGAAAAGAGATAGATTCAGATCTTGGTCAATGTGAAAAGAATGGCTCCAAGACGAAACGAGCAGGGCTAGGTGCCTTCTACAATCAATTTTATCACTATGAAATTTATCTTACCAGAGAGAGTGGTCAATATAAGGTTTGTCTTGCAAAGCATATTCATGATATGTTTGCAAGAACTGCAGAAGCAGTGGTTGCGTCCGGGGAAAATATTCATCTTCGGATTACCAGTGATCCACTGAATTATGAGTTCTGGTACAGCGAAGACGGAGAGCATTATGAGAAATTGGGAAGCGGCTCCACTGCAGGGCTGGCTACAGAAGGAACTATGTATATGAGCTTTACTGGAACTTATATTGGAATGTTCGCGGAAAATGAGGTGGGATATTTTAGAAATTTTGCAGTGAAAGCAAACAAAAATTAGTTAAAGGAATTGCTATTTTGTGGGTTAAAAGTTCTTCAGGAGGGACGCATTCGGACAATGGGTATTACTCACTCACCGGCGCAACGCTACGATGAACTAATCGCTAACTGCGACTAAGGAGTTCCGGAGAGCCGTCACTCCTAAGTCTCAGTAAGCGCTGGATTTCATCTACGCTAAGGGCGCGCCTGAAATGGTTCGCTGGAGTAATACCCATTGCCCGAACGCTGTGTACTGGCTGGAACTTAGCACACTAAATAGCAAAATTTAAAAGGGAAGAAGAGGCGTACGCGGCACAGTTGAAGGGCTATTTTTCTGCATCCGCCAGGTTCTTCTTCAATTCTATCATCTTGTCGCGCAGCTCTGCCGCCTGTTCGAAGTTCAGGTCTGCGGCGGCCTGGCGCATCTGCTTCTCCAGCTGGGAAATCAGGTTCTTCAGCTCCTTTTTGCTCATGGATTCCGGATCCTTCTTCAGCTTCACTTCGGTTTCAGCTACTGCTTTGGAAACTGCGATCAGATCACGGACGGCTTTCTTAATGGTAGTAGGAGTAATTCCATGCTCCTCATTATAGGCTTCCTGGATTTTCCTACGACGGTTGGTTTCATCAATGGCATTTCTCATGGAATCGGTCATCACATCTGCGTACATGATAACATGGCCTTCACTGTTTCGGGCGGCACGTCCGATGGTCTGGATCAGGGAAGTCTCAGAACGAAGGAAGCCTTCTTTGTCAGCATCCAGAATAGCCACCAGAGTGATCTCGGGGATATCAAGTCCCTCTCGCAGAAGGTTAATACCAACAAGCACATCAAATACATCCAGACGCATGTCACGGATGATCTTCGCACGCTCCAGAGTGTCAATATCGGAATGAAGATAACGGACGCGGATTCCCACATCTTTCATATACTGGGTAAGATCCTCTGCCATACGTTTGGTGAGGGTGGTGATTAATACTTTATTCTTCTTTGCAGTTTCCTTATTTACCTCGGAAATCAGATCGTCAATCTGTCCCTCCACAGGGCGAACCTCTACCTTAGGATCCAGAAGTCCGGTAGGACGGATGATCTGTTCTGCACGAAGAAGCTCGTGGTCATATTCGTAATCCCCAGGGGTAGCCGATACGAATAAAACCTGGTCCAGCTTATTCTCAAATTCTTCGAAGCTCAAGGGCCGGTTATCCTTGGCAGAGGGCAGACGGAAGCCATAGTCTACTAAGGTCTGCTTACGGTTCTGGTCACCGGCGTACATAGCGCCAACCTGGGGAACGGTCTTATGAGATTCATCAATAATAAGAAGGAAGTCATCCCCGAAGTAATCCAGGAGCGTATAAGGCGGCTGGCCTGGTTTGAGCCCGGAAAGATGACGGGAATAGTTCTCAATACCGGAACAGAATCCGGTTTCCTTCATCATCTCAATGTCAAAGTTGGTGCGCTCAGAGATCCGCTGGGCCTCCAGAAGTTTATCCTCGCTTTTGAAATAATCTACCCGCTCTTTTAATTCTTCTTCAATGGCAATGGCAGCCTTCTGGATCTGCTCCGCAGGCACAACATAGTGGGAAGCAGGGAAGATACCGATGTGGGCAAGCTGGCACTTGATCTCCCCAGTGAGAACATCAATCTCAGAAATCCGGTCGATCTCGTCTCCGAAAAATTCCACTCGAACAGCTGTATCCGAACTGTTCGCCGGGAAAATCTCCAGAGTATCACCGCGGACACGGAAGGTACTTCGGTGGAAGTCCATTTCATTTCTGGTGTACTGAATGTCAATCAACTCCCGGATAACCTCATCTCTGTCCTTGGTCATGCCGGGACGCAGGGAGATCATCATGTCCTGGAATTCCTGTGGGGAACCTAATCCGTAAATGCAGGAGACTGAGGAGATGATAATAACATCCTTTCGCTCTGACATGGCAGCGGTAGCGGAGAGACGAAGCTTATCGATTTCGTCGTTGATAGCGGAGTCCTTGGCAATATACGTATCAGAAGAAGGGACATATGCCTCCGGCTGATAATAATCATAATAGGAAACGAAATACTCCACAGCATTCTCTGGGAAAAACTCCTTAAACTCCCCATAAAGTTGCGCTGCCAGCGTCTTATTATGCGCCAGAATTAGTGTAGGCTTATTCAACGCCTGGATAACATTGGCCATAGTAAACGTCTTACCAGACCCCGTCACTCCCAGCAAAGTTTCAAACTGATTCCCCTCCTTAAATCCCTTCACCAGCTTCGCAATCGCCTGCGGCTGGTCTCCAGTAGGCTTGTATTCAGAATGTAATTCGAAATGATCCATAGTTTTCTCCTCCGGCTTAAATTTTTGAATTTATACAATAAAAATTTCTGTATTTATTATCTTATCCTTATAATATATCATATATAATAAAAAGCACAGAATAAACAAATGCTTGTTCTGTACTTTCCTATTAATAGATTAATTATTTATTGCCTGAAATTTTTGTTGGTTAAATTCTAACTTTTCGTTAAAAATAAATTCCCAATATTCAAATAACCAATAGTATTTTTCTCTTACTCCTAAACTATATTTATATAAATTTGAATTATATTTCTGTAAAATTTTTTTGATTTCGTCTTTGTTTTCTCTTTTTAAATAATCAATAAAGAAATAGCCATCTTTTTCCTTTATTGTATTAGGAATGTGTTTATATTTTGTTTCGAAAAATTCCCTTAAATTAGATGAAATTATAATTCTTGGGTATTTAGCTTCTGTTGTTTCTAATTGATAGGCTTCTATTAAAGCCTGGCTAAACATAAACTCGTTTTCAATATAATGTTTTCCATAGGCCATTGCACCTCGGCATATTATGGAGTTGCGTAATAATTCATATTGATAATCAGAAATTATTTTTATCATTTTTAAATAATTTTTTTCGCTTAAAGGCAATGAAAATATAACTGAATCAGAAAACTGAGTAATATTACAACCGCTAATTCTTTTTGCCTTCAAATTAATATTTTTCAAAATCTCAAAAAATTTTAAAGATCCACTTTTATTTTCGCAATCGCTTTTTACCATTTCTGAAAAACCTAAAATATCAACAAAAGCAACAATAGCATAGTCTAAATCGTAATATGTTTGTACCATTAATTTAACCACTCCAACCTCTGGTATATTTTTTCGAATTCTCGTTCGTACAATTTCATTCGCTCTTTTGCATCATTCCATGTTGCTCCTGACCATTTAACACCATTATTAATTAATGCGGTATCTTCTTGCTGGACTTCAAAAACTGCTTTTCCACATTCCTGTGCACAAACAGCCAAACTTCCAAAATCTGGAATTTTGGTTACAATAATATTTTCTGATGTAATTCCTTCAACAATGCTTGTATCAATTTCAGACAAACTTGGAACTAGCTCACGCATTAAAGTGTTTTGTATTCTATTCATCCAAAGCTCAAATCCTGCTTTGGGTTTTCCTTTATATTTTTTAAAATGCTGAGGTATTGCACCAAGAAATTGTGGTTTTCCAATTCTAATCGGTAATCCTAGTTTTGAAAAATCACTATATACCTGATCATGTTCCTGTATCCACCTATGTAATATTTCTGTTAATGTATGTATAGCTTGAACGTTAAAGCGATCTGCACTCATTGGAATCAAAAAAGCATCGCATGCCAAAAAGCAACAACGAGTTAAAGCTCCTGAACTTGGTCCGACATCAATCAATATATAATCAACGCCTATTTTTTTACCATAACGTTGTAACATATCCCCTAACGCAACATAATTTCTCTTTTCGTGGATTTTATTTGAAAATCTTTGAGAATGTGACTCTGCCATTGAGTCTTCTAATTTGCTTAACGATACATCTCCACGAATGAGCCATAAGTTTTCATCAACTTTTACGTTTTCAATATTTTCAATTTGGACAGCAGGAACATCGCCATCAAAACGTGGTTGTAATATTTCTAATAAACTTGTTCCTGGTAAATCTTTGACATTTCCTGTTTTTTCTGCTTCTTCGTCTAATTCTTCTATCAGATCACATAGTAACATTTCAGTCATATTACATTGCGGATCTGCATCAACAACCAAAACTTTTTTTCCTTTATTTTTTAAGTACCTTGCCAAATTATATGTTGTAGTTGTTTTGGAAACTCCGCCTTTATGATTGTATAATGTAATAATTTTCATGTTGTATACCTCATGGCTTTTTTCTTTTGTTTTTTAGTATCTTGCATTCTATCATCTGTAGTGGTTAATAATTCTTTTTTACTTTTCAAGCTGTTCCAAACAATATTTTTCTGCCAGAATTATGAATTCCTCTGCAACTGAAATTTGTCGTTCTGATTCATCTTTGCTTGCAATGTAGAAATCGTCATAATCGCTGGCATGGCGAATTTCTTCGGCTTGACCGATTTTTCTTCCCATTTCTCTTGGAAATATAGATGTTTTCACATAATCCTTATTGAAATTTGCCACAGCATCTTTATGTCTTTTATATGCCTTGCTACTGACTGCATGTACTGCATTAATTGCATGAAAGATAGAATAGTATGCTCTGTTATTGGCTCCTTTATAGTCAGCAATAGCAAACAACGCGTTTGCCGATTTCAGATCATTTCGAGCTGTTTCGAGGCGGTATAGCACCAGATCCCGCCTTGTACCAATTTCCTGATTATGCTGCTCCATATAAAACTACTCCTTCTTTATGGATGTTGGAATAAAATGGATAGTTCACAATCCACTTGTTAAAATGTGCTTCGCTTTTGGCAATAGGTTTGATATCCAGATCATGATCTAGATTGAAATCATACGTCATGTAAGAGAGCTGCTGGGCATATGCCTTTAATTCCAGATCAGACATATCTACCAGGATCATGATATCGACGTCTGAATCCGGACGAAAGTCACCTCTTGCATAAGAACCATAAAGAATTATCTGACGTACATGTGAACCATAAATTTTTTTTACAGCTTCTACATACTGTTTAATCAAATCCTGCATAATTTTTGACATATATTATCACCTCATTTTACTGATAATAATAAGTAACTCATGGTGCAATTGCTGTTCTGATTTTATTATAACCAGTTTACATCTGTTTCTCAATTGATATTTTCCGTGCACTTGTTTTTGTTACGTTCATTCGATAGTTTCCATTTATTTTGTTGCCAGTGTAAATATTACTCATATTTTCTATTTATCTTAGTATATCATCCCCACATATAAAAGTACAGTACAAAATCGAATGCTTGTTCTGGAAGATTTAAACCAGGCCCCATTGACAGAACGAAGGATTATGCGTTATCTTTGAAGGGAAAAGTGGAAACTTGGGAGTTTGAGATAAAAATAAGGGGGATAACAGGTTGAATATTTGTGTATACGGTGCGTCAAGTGCCTTGCTGAAAGATATTTATTATGAAAAAACAGAAGAGCTTGGAAGAGCAATGGGAAAAAGAGGTCACGGGCTGGTGTTTGGCGGCGGAGCCACAGGAATGATGGGGGCAGCAGCCAGAGGCGTGGCAGCAGAGAAGGGGTACATACTTGGAATCGCTCCCCGTTTTTTTGACCAGCCGGGAGTTTTATATGAGAAATGCACGGAATTTATTTTTACAGAGAATATGAGGGAACGCAAGAAGCTTCTGGAGGAAAAATCAGAAGCTACCATTGTAACTCCTGGAGGAATCGGCACTTATGAAGAGTTTTTCGAGATTCTTACCTTAAAAAGCCTGAAGCGTATTGACCGTCCTATTGTACTGTATAACATTGATGGATATTATAATAAGATGAAAGCCCTGCTGGAGTATACAGCGGAAGAAAAATTCATGGATCCTTCTGTGCTGGATCTGGTGGTATTTCTGGATGATCCGGAAGAGGTTTTAGATTATTTGGAAAATTATAGGAAGTAATAAACAGAAGAAAGATGTCAGAGGAAAAATTTCCATGACATCTTTTTTTCGTGAGTGATAAGGCAAAACTGACAGAATGTGCTATATCTGTTACGGTCTCCTGGCAATATTCCGCGAAGGGTGTTTTGCGAACAGAGTGAACAATAGCCTTAACTGATTTGTATTTTAGCTGGATGGATTTAAGTTTAAGGTAAAAACTATCAAAAAAGATGAAAAAAATTTGTAAAAAATATTGACAAACGGAATACTGAGGTGTATCTTAAGAACATAGATGTTAGCACTCCTAAATAATGAGTGCTAACAAAGGAATTCGAAGAAGCCAGACGGGAATCAGAATCAGGTTTGACCGTCCGCTTTTCAGAAAGGAGCAGATATTTCATGGATGAAGTATTAGATGAGCGCAAACGGAAAATACTGAAAGCAATCATCAAGACTTATATGGAAACAGGAGAGCCGGTTGGTTCCAGAACCATTTCCAAGTATCCGGACTTGAATGTCAGCTCCGCTACCATCCGAAATGAGATGTCCGACCTGACGGATATGGGTTACATTGTACAGCCCCACACCTCAGCCGGAAGAATTCCATCCGATAAAGGCTATCGCCTTTATGTAGATGAGCTTACCAGGGAGAAGGAAGCCGAGATCGCAGAAATCCGTGATCTGATGATTGAGAAATCAGACAAGATGGATAAGGTATTGAAGCAGGTAGCCAAGGTTCTTGCCACGAATACCAACTATGCGACCATGGTTGCTGTTCCTCAGTATAAAGGAAGCACCCTGAAGTTCATTCAGCTTTCACGTGTCAATGAACACCAGCTGATCGCTGTAGTTGTATGTGAAGGCAATGTCATCCGGAACCAGATCATTAATATTGAAGAGGAGATGGATGATCAGACGATCCTGAAGCTGAATCTTCTTCTTAACACCAATCTGAACGGTGTTCCGATCCAGGACATCAATCTTGGCATGATCGCCAGATTGAAAGAACAGGCTGGAAGCCACAGCGGTGTGGTTGCAGATGTGCTGGACGCAGTTGCAGCTACCATTCATGTGGATGAAGAAGATATGAAGGTATATACATCGGGAGCGACCAACATATTTAAGTATCCAGAGCTGGCAGATACATCCAAGGCCAGTGAGTTGATCTCCACCTTTGAGGATAAGCAGGAACTTGCGGATATGGTCCGTGAGGAAATGGGAGATCCCCAGAACACAGGAGTTCAGGTATACATCGGAGATGAAGTTCCGGTACGTACCATGAAGGACTGCAGCGTGGTCACAGCTACTTACGAGCTGGGCGATGGAATGCGGGGAACAATCGGAATCATTGGTCCCAAGCGAATGGATTACGAGAATGTAGTGGACAGCTTAAAGAAATTAAAAGTCCAGCTTGATGAAATGGTAAATAAGAAAACCTAGAAAGGCGGTTGAAAGCGTGTCAGAAGAAATGAATAAAGAAGCCGAAGTACAGGAAGAAGCAGTTGACATTCCGGTAACCGACGGAAGTGAAGAAGAGGCAGCAGATACAGCCCAGACAGCAGAAGAGGAAGCTTCCGAAGAGACAGCCCAGGCAGAAGAAACTGAGCAGCCAGCTCAGGAGGAAGAATCCCAGAAGGAACCGGAATCTAAGACAAAAACTTCTTTCTTCGGCAAGAAGAAAAAAGAAAAAGATAAATTTGAACAGCAGATCGAGGAGCTTACAGACAGACTGAAGCGCAGCATGGCTGAGTTCGACAACTACCGTAAAAGAACGGAGAAAGAGAAATCCAGCATGTACATCATCGGCGCCAAGGACATCGTTGAAAAGATGCTTCCAATCGTGGATAACTTCGAAAGAGGCCTTGCACAGGCACCTGAGGAAGATCCATTTGCAGAAGGTATGAAGATGATATACAAGCAGATGATGACAGCCTTCGATGAGATGGGTGTGAAGCCAATCGAAGCTGTAGGCAAGGAATTTGATCCAAATCTGCACAATGCAGTCATGCATGTGGAAGACGAATCCGTCGGCGAGAACATCGTCGTAGAGGAATTCCAGAAGGGATATACCTACAAGGATTTCGTTGTAAGACACAGCATGGTTAAGGTAGCCAATTAAGTACTAAAACAGAATATAAATTGTTATTGTTCACTGGTAGCGTTCCGCGAGGTGTTTTTTGTGAACAAAGTTTACAGAAAACCCGAGAATTGCAGCGCGAAATCATGCGAATGCATGATTTCTGTGCATCGCGAAGCGGTTACTGATCACGTAGTGAACAGTAACCATAGATTTTTAAACAGGAGGAAAATTATCATGGGAAAAATCATTGGTATTGACTTAGGTACAACAAACAGCTGTGTAGCTGTTATGGAAGGTGGACAGCCAACCGTTATCGCAAATACAGAAGGATCCAGAACAACACCATCTGTTGTAGCATTTACAAAGACAGGTGAGCGTCTGGTAGGTGAGCCTGCAAAACGTCAGGCTGTAACAAATGCAGAGAAAACAATCTCCTCCATCAAGAGAGAGATGGGTACAGATTACCGTGTAACAATCGACGACAAGAAATATTCCCCACAGGAAATTTCCGCTATGATCCTTCAGAAACTGAAAAAAGACGCTGAGGGATACCTTGGAGAGTCTGTTACAGAAGCAGTTATCACAGTTCCTGCATATTTCAACGATGCTCAGCGTCAGGCAACCAAGGATGCTGGTAAGATCGCAGGCCTTGATGTAAAACGTATCATCAACGAGCCTACAGCAGCAGCTCTTGCATATGGTCTTGACAATGAGAAAGAGCAGAAGATCATGGTTTATGACCTTGGTGGTGGTACATTCGATGTTTCCATTATCGAGATCGGTGATGGAGTTATCGAGGTTCTTGCAACAGCTGGTAACAACCGTCTTGGTGGTGATGACTTTGACCAGAGAATCACAGACTACATGCTTTCTGAGTTCAAGAGAACAGAGGGCGTTGACTTAAGCAACGACAAGATGGCTCTTCAGAGACTGAAAGAAGCTGCTGAGAAAGCTAAGAAAGAGCTTTCTTCTGCAACAACAACCAATATCAACCTGCCATTCATCACAGCAACTGCTGAGGGACCGAAGCACTTTGATATGAACCTTACAAGAGCTAAATTTGATGAACTTACACATGATCTTGTTGAGAAGACAGCAGAGCCGGTTCGTCGTGCACTTTCTGATGCAAGCCTTACAGCTGCTGATCTTGGCCAGGTACTTCTGGTTGGTGGATCTACACGTATCCCGGCTGTACAGGATAAAGTAAGACAGCTGACAGGCAAAGAGCCAAGCAAGGCCCTGAACCCAGATGAGTGTGTTGCACTTGGTGCTTCTATCCAGGGTGGTAAGCTTTCTGGTGAGGCTGGTGCCGGTGACATCCTTCTTCTTGATGTTACACCACTTTCCCTGTCCATTGAGACAATGGGTGGTATCGCAACTCGTCTGATCGAGAGAAATACAACAATCCCGACCAAGAAGAGCCAGATCTTCTCTACAGCAGCAGACAATCAGACAGCTGTAGATATCAACGTATTACAGGGTGAGCGTCAGTTCGCGAAAGACAACAAGTCCCTTGGACAGTTCCGTCTGGATGGAATCCCGCCAGCACGTCGTGGTGTTCCGCAGATCGAGGTTACATTCGATATCGATGCAAACGGTATTGTAAATGTATCTGCTAAGGATCTTGGAACTGGCAAAGAGCAGCACATCACAATCACAGCTGGTTCTAACATGTCTGAGTCTGAAATCGACAAAGCTGTTAAAGAAGCTGCTGAGTTCGAGGCTCAGGATAAGAAACGTAAAGAGGCAATTGATACAAAGAACAATGCAGACTCCATGGTATTCCAGGTTGAGAATGCACTGAAAGAAGCAGGAGATAAGATCGATGCAAATGACAAGGCTTCTGTAGAGGCTGACTTAAATGCGTTAAAAGACATCCTTGCAAAATATGCAAACACAGATGAGATCGGCGATGCTCAGGTTGCTGAGATCAAAGCTGCTCAGGAGAAGATGATGGAAAGTGCCCAGAAGCTTTTCGCAAAGATGTATGAGGCACAGAACCCACAGGGCAGCGCTGGCCAGGCTGGCCCAGGACCGGACATGGGAGGAACTTCCCAGGGCGGTAACGAAGCAGGCTACGGCGATGATGTTGTAGACGCTGATTACAAAGAGGTTTAATTGAATAGATAATTGAGTTCCAACACTTGGAACATGAAACTGCAGCCCGGCCATGATTCATGACCGGGCAGTGGTGGTAGAAGACATATTACAGGGAGAGCATGTTAGAGCGCTTTTCCGTAAGAGAACCAAATACAAAAAGTTAGGAAAAGAAAGAAATCATGGCTGATAAAAGAGATTACTATGAAGTCTTAGGCGTTGATAAAAACGCTGATGAGGCTACATTAAAAAAAGCATATCGTCAGCTTGCCAAGAAGTATCATCCCGACGTAAATCCGGGAGATAAGGAAGCTGAAGCGAAATTTAAAGAGGCAACAGAAGCTTACAGTATCTTAAGTGACCCGGACAAGAGAAGACAGTACGACCAGTTTGGTCATGCCGCTTTTGAAAACGGCGGCGGTGGCGGAGCAGGCGGCTTCGGCGGCTTTGATTTCTCCGGTTCAGATATGGGTGACATCTTCGGAGATATTTTCGGAGACCTGTTCGGAGGCGGTGGAAGCCGCAGACGTGCCAACAATGGTCCTATGAAGGGCGCAAACTTACGTGCACGTGTGAACATCACCTTTGAGAACGCTGTATTTGGCTGTGAAAAAGAGCTTGAGATCACTTTGAAGGATGAATGTACCACCTGCCACGGCTCTGGAGCCAAAGCTGGTACTTCACCGGTCACCTGTCCGAAATGTAATGGAGAAGGACAGATCGTTTACACCCAGCAGTCCATGTTCGGCATGGTGCGTAATGTGCAGGTCTGCCCGGATTGTCATGGTACCGGTAAGATCATTAAGGATAAATGTCCGGATTGCCGCGGTACTGGTTACGTTTCCAACCGTAAGAAGATCAAAGTATCAATTCCAGCTGGTATTGACAATGGCCAGAGTATCCGTATCCGTGATAAAGGCGAGCCTGGCACAAACGGTGGTCCAAGAGGCGACCTGCTGGTAGAGGTAAATGTAGCACGCCATCCGATCTTCCAGAGACAGGATATGAATATTTATTCTACCGCACCGATCACTTATGCGCAGGCAGCACTTGGCGGTGAGATCAAACTGAATACAGTAGACGGTGAGACTCTCTACGAAGTGAAGCCAGGAACCCAGACAGATACCAGGATCCGTCTGAAGGGCAAAGGGGTTCCGTCTCTTCGCAATAAGAATGTCCGTGGTGACCACTATGTAACACTTGTTGTTCAGGTACCGACCAACTTAAACGAGGAAGCCAAGGAGGCTCTTCGGAAGTTTGATGAAGCCTGCGGCAACCGTCCGGCAAGTGGTGACAGTGATGGGGCTGAGAAGTCTGAAAAGAAGAAAAAGAGCTTCATGGACAAATTAAAAGAGACATTTGAAGAATAAAAACGTAGGTTTTCCATAAAAGAATAAAGAAAAGGGGAGATATCCTCTTTTCTTTTTTTGTTACTTATTGTATATTAAAGAGTAGCCCTAAGGTCACGGGTGTTTGCTGCTCACTGGTAAGGTTGTGCGAGGCGTTTCGTGAATAAAGAGAGCAGTAATGCTGTGACACCGCAAGAATCCGGAAAGGAGTTTTGCTTTGACAAAGAGGAAAAAAGAACTGCTAAAGGAATACATTCCCGGGTGGTCGCTTCCACCTCTAATAGCGATTCTGGCAGTAAACTGCCTGATCTACTGGGGAAGCAGCGCACTTACTGCTGGCAGGTATCACTATGATTTTACAACGGCATTTGACAGGGCAGTACCCTTACTGCCTGTATTTGTGTGGTTCTATATTCTGGCATTTCCCTTCTGGGCAGCAGGCTATGTGTTGGCAGCAAGACGGGGCAAGGATCTGTTTTATCGGTTCGTTGCCACGGATCTGACCATACATTTTATTTGTTTTATATGTTTTATCCTGATTCCCACTACCAATATACGGCCAGAGATTGCCGGGAATACTATTTCGGAGAAAATCCTTTTACTGGTTTATTCCCTGGATGGAGGAAGCAGTCCTTCTAATCTTTTCCCATCTATTCACTGCTATGTGAGCTGGATGTGCTGGCGGGGCGTGGCTGGATCAGAAAAGGTACCCAAATGGTATCAGAAATTTTCCCTGGTGTTTGCAGTGCTGATCATAATTTCGACCCAGGTGCTGAAGCAGCATTACATTGTGGATGCCATTGCGGCGCTGGTTCTGGTAGAAGTTTTCTGGAGATTTTACCAGAGCGGACAGCGGCACAACTGGGTATACCGGATTTTTGACCGGGGGAAAAAGAATCAGACATTATAGTAACTATAGATTTTTATAAAAGATTGGAGAAAGAGTATGAAGTGGAACCGCTTTACTATTAAAACGAAGACTGAAGCAGAAGACGTGATCATTTCTGCCCTTGCAGATGTTGGCGTTGAGGGCGTGGAAATCCAGGATAAACAGCCCCTGACAGAGACTGATAAAGAGCAGATGTTTGTGGATATTATGCCGGAAGGTCCGGCTGATGACGGAATCGCTTATCTGAATTTTTATCTGGAAGAAGATACAGAAGTGGAGCCTGTTCTTGCCCGTGTACGTGCAGTCCTTGAGGAAGTGCGCGGATACATGGACATCGGAGAGGGTACCATTACCGAATCCCAGACAGAGGATAAGGACTGGATTAACAACTGGAAAGAATATTTCCATCAGTTCTATGTAGATGATATTCTCATTGTTCCGTCCTGGGAGGAAGTGAAGGAAGAAGATAAGGATAAAATGATCCTTCACATTGATCCTGGCACCGCTTTTGGAACTGGAATGCACGAGACTACCCAGCTGGTGATCCGTCAGCTGATGAAATTTGTAACAAAAGACACTCAGATGCTGGATGTGGGAACCGGAAGCGGTATTCTTGGAATTGTAGCACTGAAGCTGGGCGCAGCCCATGTTGTGGGAACGGACCTTGATCCATGTGCAATCCCGGCCGTAGCAGATAATAAAGAAGCAAATGATATCAAGGATGAGACCTTTGATATGCTCATTGGAAATATCATTGATGACAAAGAGGTTCAGGACACCGTTGGATATGAGAAATATGATATTGTAACAGCTAATATTCTGGCAGATGTACTGGTGCCGCTTACACCTGTCATTGTAGATCAGATGAAAAAAGGCGCTTACTACATCACCTCCGGAATCCTGGATGTGAAGGAAGAAGTGGTTGTTCAGGCCGTAAAGGATGCCGGACTTCAGCTGGTTGAGGTAACCCATCAGGGAGAGTGGGTATCTGTAACAGCCAGAAAGGAATAATTATGCAGCGCTTTTTTGTGGAACCTTACCAGGTTCAGGAAGAAGAACACAGAATTACCCTTACAGGTCCGGACCTGAACCATATGAAAAACGTTCTGCGCATGCGCATTGGTGAGGATGTGTGGATCAGTGACGGCGGTGAGAAAGAGTATCACTGTACCATAGAAGAGTTTCAGGAGGACTGCGCAGTTCTTCACATTCTGTATGTCCAGGAGCCCCAGTATGAGCTCCCAAGCCGGATCTATCTGTTTCAGGGACTTCCAAAGGGGGACAAGATGGAACTGATCATCCAGAAGGCTGTGGAGCTTGGTGCTTATGCTGTTGTCCCGGTTGAGACCAGGCGCTGCGTGGTGAAGCTGGATGCAAAGAAAGCCCAGAAGAAGGCAGCCAGATGGCAGCAGATTTCCGAGAGCGCAGCCAAGCAGTCCAAGCGTATGCTGATCCCGGAAGTGAAGAATGTGATGAGCTGGAAGGAGGCACTTGCCCTTGCAAAAGAGCTGGACGTGCTCCTCATTCCCTATGAGCTTGCAAAGGGCATGAAGGAGACACGGGAGATCCTGGGGGTAATCCAGCCAGGACAGTCTGTGGGCGTTTTTATCGGTCCGGAAGGCGGCTTTGAAGAGGAAGAAGTGAAAGATGCCATGGAAGCTGGCGCGAAGCCGGTTACCCTGGGCAAAAGAATCCTGCGTACAGAGACAGCAGGCATGACCATGCTTTCTGTACTCATGTTTTTGCTGGAAAAAGAGGACGAGTAAGAAATGGAAGCATATTTTGATAACTCTGCTACCACAAGATGTTATCCTGAGGTGGCAGAGATCGTAGTAAAAACAATGACAGAGGATTTTGGAAACCCTTCCGCAATGCATTTAAAAGGTGTGGAAGCAGAGAAGTATGTCCGTGAATCTGCGCAGACACTTGCCAGAATCCTGAAAGTAAATGAAAAAGAGATCATTTTCACCTCCGGCGGAACAGAGTCCAATAACCTGGCGCTGTTCGGCGGAGCGGATGCAAATAAAAGAAGCGGAAACCACATTATCACCACTTCTGTGGAGCATGCGGCTGTGGGACAGCCTGTGGAGCGCCTGGAGCAGATGGGGTACGAGGTGACGATCGTGCCGGTAGATCACAGAGGCGTGGTGCGGCTGGATGCCCTTGAGAAGGCTTTGCGCCCGGATACGATTCTGGTGTCCACCATGTATGTAAATAATGAGGTTGGAGCTGCGATGCCTGTGGAAGAAATCGCCAAATTAGTCCATGAGAAAAGCCCGAAGGCTCTTTACCATGTAGACGCGATCCAGGCATTTGGCAAATACCGTATTTATCCAAAGAAGCTGGGAATCGACATGCTTTCCGTAAGCAGCCACAAAATCCATGGCCCTAAGGGGGTTGGATTCTTATACGTCAATGAGAAAGCCAAGGTTCAGCCCCAGATTTTAGGCGGCGGCCAGCAGGCAGGCATGCGTTCCGGTACAGACAATGTACCTGGAATTGCCGGACTTGGAGTGGCTGCCAAGATGGTTTATACCGGTTTTGAGGAAAAAATCGAGCATATGTACCAGCTGAAAGAGCGCCTGGCAGAAGGCTTTTTGAAACTGCCGGATGTTCGCCTTAATGGAATGGAGCTGCGGGAAGGAGCGCCGCAGATCTTAAGCGCCAGCTTTATGGGCGTGAGAAGCGAGGTATTGCTTCATACTCTGGAGGAAAAGGGCATTTACGTATCTGCTGGAAGTGCCTGCTCCAGCCATAAGAGAAAAGCAGCCGGAACCTTAAGCGCAATGGGAATGGAGGCTGCTCAGAGAGAAAGTACCCTGAGATTCAGTTTTTCAGAGGAAAATACATTTGAGGAAGTGGATTATGCATTGGAAGTGATCGGACAGGTGCTTCCCATGCTTCGGAGATATTCCAGACACTGATATAGTGTTGGATAATAGAATTAGGAAATAATCCATAAAAGTTTAAGTTGAGGAGGAAAATAAATGATATTTCACGCATTTTTAATAAAATATGCAGAAATAGCCATCAAGGGCAAGAACCGTTATCTGTTTGAAGATGCCTTGGTGAAGCAGATGAACATTGCCCTTTCCAAGATCGAGGGCGACTACCGCGTTGTGAAGGAGCAGGGACGTGTTTATGTATTCTGCCCGGAGGAATATGATTTTGACGAGGCTGTAGCAGCATTAAAGACCGTATTCGGTATCGTTTACATCTGCCCGGTTGTGATCTATGAGGACAACGGTTTTGAGCAGATGCGCGCTGATGTTGTGGAGTACATGAAGAATGTACATCCGGACTATAATGGAACCTTTAAGGTATATACAAGACGTGCCAAGAAGTCTTATCCGGTAAATTCCATGGAAGTAAGTGCAAGGATCGGAGAGAGCATTCTGGATGCTTTCCCGGAGGCAAAGGTGGATGTACACCAGCCAGAGCTTACTGTTTCCGTTGAGATCCGTGAGAAGATTTATGTATATTCCAAGAGCATCAAGGGACCTGGCGGAATGCCGGTTGGAACCAATGGAAAAGCCATGCTGCTTCTTTCCGGCGGAATTGACAGCCCGGTAGCCGGATATATGATCGCCAAGCGCGGCGTTAAGATCGAAGCGGTTTATTTCCATGCTCCGCCATATACCAGTGAGCGTGCGAAACAGAAGGTTGTAGACCTGGCTAAGCTGGTAGCAAAATATAGCGGACCGATCAAGCTTCACGTAGTAAACTTCACCGATATCCAGCTTTACATTTACGATCAGTGCCCACATGATGAGCTTACCATCATTATGCGCCGCTACATGATGCGGATTGCCGAGCATTTTGCAAAGAAGGACAACTGTCTCGGTCTCATCACAGGTGAGAGCATCGGACAGGTTGCCAGCCAGACCTTACAGAGCCTTGCAGCTACCAATGAGGTTTGCACACTTCCGGTATACCGTCCGGTGATCGGCTTTGATAAGCAGGAGATCGTAGAGCGTTCCTGGGAGATTGGAACTTATGATACTTCCGTACTTCCGTATGAAGACTGCTGTACCATTTTTGTTGCCAAGCATCCGGTTACAAAGCCAAATCTGAATGTGATCCGCAAATCAGAAGAAAAGCTGGCTGAGAAGATTGATGAGCTGATGGAAGTGGCACTTAGCACAACCGAAGTGATCGAGATCCAGTAAAAAGAGAAAATTGTAGATGCATATTTCCCCGTCCTGTGCCAGCCAAAAGCGTTCGGTACCTTTATAGAGGATATGAACAGGAAAGATCCAGTGATCTTGGCTGGCTGGACGGGGATGTTTTATAAGCAAAAAAAGAGGAACTGCGAACAGTCCCTCACACAATCGAATATTTCATTATTCAACTGTATATTTGTCGATGATCTCCATAACGCTGTCAAGAGCAGCTCCATCAGCATGGATATTGAGGTCGATCGGTTTGGATAAATCTAAGCTGAAGATGCCCATGATAGACTTAGCGTCGATCACATATCTTCCGGATACCAGGTCGAAGTCGCAGTCAAATTTGCTGATCTCGTTTACGAATGCTTTCACTTTATCGATAGAGTTAAGTGAGATTTTTGCTGTTTTCATTGTGATATAACCTCCCTTGAATAGTTAGTGGTTTGCTTTACAGTACCCATATTACCTGTAGCCCGAATAAAAGTCAAGGTGAAAAAAGAGAAAAATTGGCAATAGAATTAGTGAAATTGTATAAAAAGTTTACAAGTTATGGAGGAAAGAATGAAAAAAAAGGTTGCATTACACAATCTTGGATGTAAAGTAAATTCTTATGAACTGGAAGCTATGCAGCAGCTTCTGGAGCAGGCGGGATATGAGATCGTGTCTTTTGAGCCAGGAGCTGATGTTTATGTGATAAATACCTGTACGGTCACAAATATTGCAGACCGCAAATCCCGCCAGATGCTTCACAAAGCAAAAAAAATGAATCCTGGCGCCGTAGTGGTAGCCACAGGCTGCTATGTGCAGACGGATGAGGGAAAACTGGAAAAGGACGAAGCCGTGGATCTGGTACTTGGAAACAACCAGAAGAAGAACATTGTGGAAGTTCTGGCAGAGTATGAAAAAGAGCATCAGCGTCAGGCCCATATTATCAAGATCAACCAGACAAAGGAATATGAAGAACTGGAGATCAGCCGTACAGCTGAGCATGTGCGTGCCTATATTAAGGTACAGGATGGCTGCAACCAGTTTTGTACTTACTGCATTATTCCCTATGCAAGAGGCCGTGTGCGAAGCAGGGAAAAAGAGAATATTTTAAAAGAAGTGCATAAGCTTGCAGAAGCAGGATATAAGGAAGTGGTGCTCACGGGAATCCATCTCAGCTCTTATGGAGTGGACTTTAAAGATGAGAAAAAGGAGACCCTGCTTTCCCTGATCCAGGCCGTAAATGAAGTGGAAGGAATCCAGCGGATCCGTCTTGGTTCCCTGGAGCCTGGAATTGTAACAGAAGAATTTGCAAAAGAGCTGTCTTCCATGCCAAAGGTCTGCCCACACTTTCATCTTTCCCTGCAGAGCGGATGCGATAGCACTCTGGAGCGGATGAACAGAAGATACAGAAGCGCAGAGTATAAAGAAAGATGTGAGCTTCTCCGCAAATACTTCGGAAATCCAGCGTTAACCACAGATGTGATCGTTGGTTTCCCAATGGAAACAGAAGAGGATTTCCAGGCTTCCTATGATTTTGTGAAGGATATCCATTTCTATGAGACCCATATTTTCAAGTATTCCCGCCGCCATGGAACCAAGGCTGCCGCCATGTCCGGCCAGCTGACAGAGGCACAGAAAGCTGTGCGAAGTGATAAAATGCTGGAGCTACATCAGATCCGGGCCACCGAATATGAGGATTCCCTTCTTGGAAAGAGTCTGGAGGTGCTTCTGGAGGAGAAAGTGGACATTGAAGGAAAAACATATTATCTGGGACATTCCAGGGAATATGTGAAGGTAGCAGTACCAAAGAGCGGGGAATATGGTGTTAATGATATTCTGGCAGTGAAGGCCCAAAAGGCTTTGCAGCCACATGTTTTGCTGGGAGAAGAAATCAAGATCCTGTAAAGAATGGGAGGGTTACTGTTTGCAGGTAATATTCCGCGAAGCGTGTTGCTGTGAGCGGAGTGAACAGTAACATAGGAAGAGGCAAAAAGGAAACCTCTGCAAAATTAGGATTGTAATTTACTCGCAATTATATTAAAATAAAAAAGAAATAATCGTAAGGACGTGAGAAAAATGGCAGAAAATAATCTGGGAAGTACACAATATTTCAGAACAAAACCAGATCAGGAGCTTGAGGTAAAAGAAATCCTGGACCTGGTTTATAACGCAATGGAAGAAAAAGGCTATAATCCGGTGAATCAGATCGTAGGCTATATTATGTCCGGTGATCCTACTTATATCACCAGTCATAAGGGCGCCAGAAGCATGATCATGAAGGTTGAGCGTGACGAACTTGTTGAGGAATTGCTGACCGAGTATATTAAGAACAGATCCTGGGAATACTGATTATGAGGTTAATGGGATTAGATTACGGTTCCAAGACGGTGGGCGTTGCCGTCAGTGATCCACTGGGATTGACCGCACAAGGTGTAGAGACAGTCTGGCGTAAGCAGGAGAATAAGCTTCGTCAGACTATGGCGCGGATCGAAGAACTGATTTCGGAATATCAGGTAGAGCGTATTGTCCTTGGATATCCGAAGAATATGAATAATACCATCGGCGAGCGGGCGGTGAAATCTCTTGAGTTTAAAGAAAAACTGGAGAAGAGAACTGGCCTGCCTGTTGTGATGTGGGATGAACGACTGACTACAGCGGAAGCGGAGCGGACTTTGATGGAGACTGGTGTCAGACGTGAGAATCGGAAGCAGTTTCTCGATCAGATGGCAGCGGTTTTGATCTTACAGGGATACCTGGACAGAATGAATATGAATAAGGACGAAAATAATGGAGAAAATTAAATTTCAATCCGAGGACGGGATTATAGAATTTTTTGTGGAAGAACAGACAACAGTTGCAGGAATTACCTACCTTTTGGTTTCAGATTCCCAGGATGATGAGGCAAATGCCTACATTATGAAGGATGTTTCCGAAGAGGGAAGCGAGGAAGCCAGCTACGAGATGGTAGAGGATGATGAGGAACTGGTTGCAATTTCCAAGGTGTTTGAACAGATGCTGGATGACGTGGATCTTGAAGTGTAATGATCTGGCAGTAAGCTCCTTACGCAGGCCGAACAATGGCCGTAACTAAAAAAGACGCTTTATCCTGTACCGTGAAGAACGTTTGGGTTACCAGTAAATTGTAACCCGTCTGGAGGGTAAAGTGCGCAAAAATGGAGGATGGATTGATTGAAGACGGAAAATGAAATGAACAACAATGGGCAAAAGACTCCGGCAGCCGGAAACGGAACAAGAAAACCGAATTTCAGACATAAAAATTATAGATATAAGGCACAGCCGAAGAAAGATGGACAGAAGAGTTCTCAGGAAGGCAGACCGGCGAAGGGCAATTATAAGCCACAGTTCCGCAGTCAGGGGAAAACTGCTTTAAAGAGACCTCGTAAGAATAACAACGGCTCCAAGCTGAAGATCATCCCACTGGGCGGTCTGGAACAGATCGGAATGAATATTACAGCTTTTGAGTATGAAGATAGTATAGTAGTAGTGGATTGCGGACTTGCCTTTCCGGAAGATGATATGCCGGGAATCGATCTTGTAATTCCGGATATCACTTATCTGAAAGAGAATATTTCCAAGGTAAAGGGATTTGTGATCACCCATGGACATGAGGATCATATCGGAGCACTTCCGTATGTGCTGAAGGAAGTAAATGCACCGATCTATTCTACCAAGCTGACACTTGCGCTGATCAGCAACAAGCTGAAAGAGCATAATCTGACTAAGAGCACCAAGTTAAAAGAGGTAAAACACGGTCAGGTGATCAATCTTGGTGACTTTGCCATTGAATTTATTAAGACCAATCACAGTATTCAGGATGCATCTGCTCTGGCTATTTATTCACCAGTTGGAATTGTGGTACACACAGGCGATTTCAAAGTGGATTATACACCGGTATTTGGCGATGCCATTGACCTGCAGAGATTTGCAGAGATCGGACGCAAAGGGGTTCTGGCCCTTATGTGTGATTCCACAAATGCAGAACGTCCAGGCTTTACCATGTCTGAACGTACAGTAGGTCATGTTTTTGATAATCTTTTTAATGAATATAAGACAGCACGAATCATTATCGCAACCTTTGCTTCCAATGTGGACCGTGTGCAGCAGATCATTAACACGGCATACCGTTTTGGACGAAAAGTTGCTGTAGAAGGCCGCAGTATGGTAAATGTTATCACCACTGCCGCAGAGCTTGGATATTTGCGTGTTCCGGATCAGACACTGATCGAGATCGACCAGGTAAAGAATTATCCGGATGAACAGCTGGTACTGATCACCACTGGAAGCCAGGGTGAATCTATGGCAGCTCTTTCCCGTATGGCAGCCAATATTCATAAGAAGATCACCATCAAGCCAAATGATGCCATTATTTTCAGCTCTCATCCGATCCCAGGCAATGAGAAGGCTGTTTCCAAGGTTATCAACGAGCTTTCAATGAAGGGCGCCAAGGTTATTTTCCAGGATGCACATGTATCCGGACATGCCTGCCAGGAAGAGATCAAATTGATCTACTCTCTGGTGAAGCCGAAATATGCGATCCCGGTACATGGAGAATACCGTCACCTTACAGCCCAGAAGCTGGTGGCTCAGGAGCTTGGATATTCCAATGATAATATCTTTATCCTGAAATCCGGAAATGTTCTGGAGATTGATGAGAACAGTGCTGCTGTTACCGGCTCCGTACACACCGGTGCGATCCTGGTAGATGGTCTTGGAGTAGGTGATGTTGGAAATATCGTACTTCGCGACAGACAGCATCTTTCCGAAGATGGTATTATGATCGTTGTCATGACACTGGAGAGACACAGCAATGTGGTGCTGGCTGGACCGGATATTGTATCCAGAGGTTTTGTATATGTAAGAGAGTCCGAGGATCTTATGGATCATGCAAGAGAGGTTGTGGAACTGGCTCTTGACGGCTGTCTGGATAAAGGCATTACAGACTGGAGCAAGATCAAGGCAGCTGTAAAGGATGCACTGAGCGACTACGTATGGAAACGCACCAAGAGAAGTCCGATGATCCTTCCGATCATTATGGAGGCATAAGGAAAGGCACAATGAACGAGATGGAAGAGTGTATAGACGCCCTTCTGGCGGCTGTACGAGGCAGTGAAGAGTATCAGGAATTTGTGAAATACAGAGATCTTCTGAAGGAGAACCCGGAACTGATGGACCGTGTGAATGCGTTCAGAGGAAACAATTTCCGATTACAGAATGAAGCAAACAGAGATGAGCTGTTCCGGGTAACGGAGCAGCTCAACAGAGAATCCAGGGAGCTTCGCAGCGATCCCCTTGTAAATGCTTTTCTTGACGCAGAGCTTGCACTTTGCAAGCTGATGCAGAAGATCTGCAAAACACTTACAGAGGGGATTGATCTGGATATCCCTGAATTATAAGGAGGAAGCATGGGTAATACAAGAGATCAGGTGGGAAAGGCAGGGCTTTTTGTAGCCGGCGGAATTTTTCGTACTGCTTTTTACGTCTGTGTTGCAGTGCTGGTTTTCTGGATCGGCAAGTCAGCGTATCAGTTCGGTTACAATGTTTTTAACCAGCAGGCTGTCAGCCCGGGAGCTGGACAGGAAGTGACAGTTGTGATTCCGGAAGGCTCATCCACCTATGAGGTAGCCAAGATCCTAAAGAGCAAGGGACTGATCGAGGACAGCCTGGTGTTCTATGCACAGGAGAAACTTTCTACATACAAGGGGAAAATGAAGGCTGGAACCTATCTGTTAAGTACTGCATACACCCCTACGCGTATTATGGGAATCCTTGCCGGGGATGAGGAGCAGACCGGTGTCACACAGGATACTGGTGCTGCTGATACGGCGGCCGATACCCAGACTACAGATGCAGGAACCGATGTAGCTGATACCCAGAATGCAGATGGTACAGCTGACACGCAGGCAGCTGATGGAGCTGCAGTGGAAGGAGAGTCCGGACAGTGATCGTTGAGGAAAGGATGCGTACGTACATCAATTCTCTTGATATGGGGAATACTCCCTTTCTGGAAGAACTGGAGAAGGAAGCACTTGCAGGAAGAGTTCCTATTATCCGCAAGGAAATGCAGAGCTTTCTGAAAATGTTCCTGGCAGCCACCCGTCCGGAGAAGATCCTGGAGGTGGGAACTGCAGTTGGTTTTTCCACTTTGCTGATGTGTGAATACGGACCTGAGAATCTGAAGATAACAACAATTGAGAATTATGAGAAAAGGATTCCCATTGCCCGGGAGAATTTCAAAAAGGCGGGACGGGAATCCCAGATCCGGTTTCTTACCGGGGATGCAGGCGAGATCCTGAAAGAACTGGATGAAACCTATGATCTTATTTTTATGGATGCTGCCAAAGGGCAGTATATTAACTGGCTGCCGGATGTGTTAAGATTAATGCATAAGGGAAGCATTCTTGTCTCTGACAATGTTCTTCAGGAAGGAGACATTATTGAATCCCATTATCTTGTAGAGCGGCGCAACCGTACGATTTACAAGCGGATGCGTCAGTATCTCTATGAACTGAAACACAATCCGCTGCTGGAGACTTCCATACTTCCTTTGGGAGACGGGGCATCCATCAGTGTAAAGAAAGAGGAATGATATGCGTAAACCAGAATTATTAGTTCCGGCAAGCAGTCTTGAAGTTTTGAAGATTGCCACGGTGTTCGGAGCAGACGCTGTTTATATCGGAGGAGAAGCTTTTGGACTTCGTGCCAAAGCCCGTAATTTTTCAAAGGAAGAAATGGCCCAGGGAATTGCATTTGCCCATGAGCATGGTGTAAAAGTCTATGTGACAGTGAATATTCTTGCGCATAACTACGATCTGGCCGGAGTAAGGGAATACCTAAAAGAGCTTAAGGAACTAAAGCCAGATGCCCTGATCATAGCAGATCCAGGTATCTTCACCTATGCAAAGGAAATCTGTCCGGAGATCGAGCGCCACATCAGTACCCAGGCTAACAATACCAATTACGAGACTTACCGTTTCTGGTATCAGCTTGGAGCGAAGCGTGTGGTAACTGCCCGTGAGCTTTCCCTGGAGGAAATACGCCAGATCCGTGCCAATATTCCGGATGATATGGAGATTGAGACCTTCATTCACGGAGCAATGTGTATTTCCTATTCCGGCCGCTGCCTGCTCAGCAATTACCTGGTAGGAAGGGATGCAAACCAGGGAGCCTGTACACATCCATGCCGCTGGAAATATTCCATTGTAGAGGAATCAAGACCAGGAGAATATATGCCTGTTTATGAGAATGAGCGCGGCACCTATATTTTCAACTCCAAGGATCTGTGCATGATCGAGCATATGGACGACATCCTCACCAGCGGGATCGACAGCCTGAAGATCGAGGGACGTATGAAAACAGCTCTTTATGTAGCCACTGTTGCGCGTACTTACCGCAAGGCCATTGACGATTACCTGGAAGACCCAGCCAAATACCAGGCAAATATGTCCTGGTATCAGGAGCAGATCGCTGGCTGTACGTACCGTAAATTTACAACTGGCTTCTTCTACGGCAAGCCAAGCGAAGAAGCGCAGATCTATGACAACAATACCTACGAGAAGGGATATACCTATCTGGGATTTGCAGAAGCAGTGGATGAGAGAGGCTATGTGCAGATCACACAGAGGAACAAGTTCACCGTGGGAGAGACCATTGAGATCATGAAGCCGGACGGAACCAATCTTCTGGTACCGGTGAAGGCAATCTATGATGAGGAGGGCAATTCCGTAGAAAGCGCTCCCCATCCCCAGCAGAAGCTGTTCGTAGATCTCGGCGGCGGTGCAGAGGTTTACGATATTCTCCGCCGCAGTGAAGCGTAAGTCTGTGAGCAAATCAGAAAAATAACCAACGGGTAAAACTCGCAGAGCGTGTTTTACCCCCGTTTTAAGGAAAAAGCGTCCGCAGTTTTTGCAGGGCGTTTTTTTCAATTCTGGAAACGTAGGAACGGCTGATGTGAAGATGCCGGGCGATTTCCCGCTGTGTCTGTTCCCTGCGGCCAAAAAGCCCGAAGCGGCAGCAGATTACTTCATATTCTTTTGGGGACAGCACCGCTTTCATGGAATCCAGTACATGACGGATGTCTTCCCGGGTGGAATATTCCTCCACAACATCTACAGTTGGGCCTTCCATCACATCCAGAAGACTGATCTCATTTCCCTCTTTATCTGTGCCGATAGGCTCATACAGCGATATTTCCCGGGAATGCTTTTTTCGTGAACGGAATAACATAAGCAATTCGTTGTTGATACACTTCCCGGCATAGGTGGACAGCCTTGCTGTCTTGGTGGAATCGAAGGTGGAGATTGCTTTCATAAGTCCGATGGTGCCAATGGAGATCAGATCATCCAGCTCCACATCCGTTCCCTGATATTTTTTTACCACATGGGCAACAAGCCGCAGATTGCGTTCTATGAGAATATTTTTTGCTTCCATATCGCCCCTTTGGTACTGCTGAAGATAATACTGCTCCTCGGCCATTGTCAAAGGTTTCAAAAATGTCTTCAAATCGCTACCTCAAAGGGGATTTCTATATAGTCTATGAAAAATACAGGCTCTAAGTGCCTGGCAATATTCTTTTTCACAATTTACATTGAAATAAATGGGGAAAATCATTATAATAAACACAGAGTCGAAAGAATGTTGCTGTATCCGTACAGCAGAAGAAAACGAAAGACGTAAGGTGAATGATTTTGAAAAAAAAGATCGAACAGCTTTTAAACGGAAAGTTTGAATATGAACAGCCACAGCTTCTTTTTTCCAAGGAGAAGATCGCCCTAACCATGAAGGCAGGGGAGACGAAGCGGGGAGAAGTCTATGTGGGAACAGAGGACAACCAGAAGATCTGCGGTTATGTAACCTCTTCCAGCCGCCGTCTGGTGCCGGGCATGGACCATATTTCCGGGACTACAGTGCGCCTTCCTTTTGGCATTGACACTGTGGGACTTGCTCCTGGGGACAGTCTGAAGGGATGGCTGTGTTTTACAACAAATGTAGGAGAAGCACGTCTTCCATTTGAAATAGAAATTGAAAAAGAAGAGATCCGCAGTTTTTCCGGTGTTGTGGAAGATCTGGACGGGTTTGTAAAGATTGCGAAGGATGATTTTAAGGAGGCTTTCCGCATTTTTAAGGAGGCAAGCTTCGCAAGAATCCTGGAGAAAGAGGACAAGAAGATCCAGACTCTTTATCAGGGCTTGTCCAGACAGCCGGTGACTTACCAGCATCTGGAAGAATTTCTCATCGCCGCCGGCAAGAAAGAGAAAGTGACCATCAGTGCCAGAGACCTAGGCAAGGAATACTATGAACTAAGCGATTCTGTAAAGGAATCTTTCTATATCCAGAGAAGTGGATGGGGACATCTGCGTCTTGATGTGGAAGCCGTAGGGGACTTCCTTGAGGTTCCCCGGAAGGTTGTTACAGACGAGGATTTTATCGGCAGCCACTATGAAGTGGAATATCTGGTTCACAAAGAAAAGCTTGGAAATGGGAACCAGTTCGGCAAGATTGTGATCAAAAGTCCTTATCAGGAGCTTGCCTATACCATTGTAGCCTCCACAAGCGGCAAGCTGGATGTGGACATCCATATTGCACAGGAGAAGAGCAAGCTGGAGCTTTTACGTGATTGTCTGGCTTATCTTTGCTATGAGACAGCTGTGGCAAGCTGCCTTCCTGGAAGGGATAACCCGGCGGCAAATGGCTGGATGGATTTTTCTACATGGTGTGCAAGCAGCCATTATACCCTGAACCAGCTGCACCAGACAGGCTGCGATTATCCGGAACATCAGATGTATGAGGCCTTTCTTCTGTATATGGAGAATCATCACGAGGATGCCAGGAAGCTTCTGGAGAGCTACCAGGACAAATCTTACACAAGAGATGACCTGGAGTTCGCAGGAATTTACCTGTATCTGTGTACGCTGACCGGTTTATATAAGGATAAGGTTCATGCTTTATCCAGAATCCGCAATTTTTATATGCAAAAAAGTGACAGCTTTGTCCTGCTGTGGATCCTTCTGAAACTGGATCCTGCATACAAGGAGACACCTTCCAAGGCCCTGTTTGTGCTGGAAGAACAGTTTGACAAAGGCTGCCGCAGTCCATTCCTTTATCTGGAAGCATGGAAGATCATCTGCAAGGATATGACACTTCTTCACAGGCTGAACAGCTTCTGGGGACAGGTGTTCCGTTTCGCTGCAAGAAGAAATCTTCTTACCGAGGAGCTGGTGATGCGCCTTGCATATCTTTCCGGATACGAGAAAGACTATAACGAGAGCATTTATTATGCCATGACAAAGGGGTATGACCAGTATGCTTCTGATGATACCTTAGAAGCGATCTGCAAATATGTGATGAAGGGAAACCCAAGAAAACCGGAATATTTTCCTTGGTTTTCCCGGGCAGTGGAGCATGGACTTCGCCTTACCAGACTTTATGAGTACTATGTGGAGACCATGGATACCTCCAGAAGAATTGAACTTCCCAAGGCGCTTTTGATGTACTTTACTTATAACAGCGATTCTCTGGGAGATTCCAAGCGGGCCTTTATCTACTCCTGTATTATTGCAAACAAGGAGAAAGAGCCGACAGCATATGAGCGCTATGTGCAGAGCATGCGGGAGTTTGCGAAGAAAAAGCTCTCTGAGGGCAAGATGAACGAGAGCTATGCTGTGTTGTACCAGGAGTTCCTTATGGAGCCCCGCACAAAGGAAGCTGCAGATTCCTTTGCCCAGAAGATGTTTACCCACAGACTTTATTTTGATGACAAAAAGGTCCGTTACGTGATCGTGCGTCACAGCCAGATGGAGCAGGAGGAACTGTATACCTGCGTTCAGGGCGTGGCATATCCGAGGATTTATACAGAAGACGCTGCCATCCTTTTCCAGGATGAGAAGCAGCGCAGATACAGCGCTACAGTAGATTACAGTCTGAAAAAGACCATGGATGAGGAAAAAGCAGTGCGGAAGGTGCTGTCCCTTGGTGTGACAGAGCCTGGTATTCTTCTTCACTATTGCGAAAGCCATGAGCTGGATAAGGACAATCTGGATATTTTCCAGAGGCTGGTAGAATCCGCTGCTTTTGGCGCAGAATACAAGCAGAAGGTGCGCCGCAGGATCCTGGATTATTATGCTGCCCATGTGTATGGGGAAGATCTGGACCAGTACTTAAAGCAGATGGATTACCGGGAATATGCCCGGGTGGACAGAGAGAAGCTTCTGGTGGTCCTGATCAGCCGCGGTCTCTTTTCCCAGGCCCAGTCCATTGTGGAAGAGTTCGGATACGAAGGCGTGGATATGCGAAGCCTGTTAAAGCTGGTCAGCCGTATGATCGTGCGCTGCGATATGCTGGAGGATGAGGAACTTCTGGCCCTGGCTTCCGATGTGTACAGAAATGGATTTTATGATGAAGTGATCCTTACGTATCTGATGAAGTACCGTTTCGGACCTGTGGATGAGATGTTTGCTATCTGGAAAAGTGCAGTGGGCTTTGAACTGGATACCTATGACCTGGAGGAAAAGATCCTTCAGTTGCTGATGTTTACCACGGATTACCGCAAGGAAGGGGAGCATGTGCTGGAATCCTATATCCGCCATTCCGGAAGGGAGTGGATCGTAAGCGGATATCTGACACATGTATCTTATGGTATTTTTGTAAAAGAATATACCATGAGTCCTTTTGTGAAAAACTGTCTGATAAATGCTTATATGCAGAAATGGCCAGTGGATCAGGTGTGCCACCTGGCTTTGTTCAAGGAGCTTTCCAAGGAGAAGAGCAGAAAAGAGGCTTTTCTTTCCATAGAGAGGGATCTTCTGAAACTGTGTATGGAAAAAGAAATGGTATTTTCTTTCTTCCACAGGCTTCCGCCGGAAATCTTAAGCCTGTATCAGATGGATGACAAAACATGTGTGGAATATCATACCAGTCCGGATGCGAAGGTGACGCTTGTATATGCCCTGGATACGGGACTTGGAAGGGCACTGGAGTACAAGACAGAACCCCTTAAGAATGTGTATGAGGGTATTTTTACCAGACCATTTACTATGTTTTATGGGGAAACCCTGCATTACTATTTCCTGGAGGAATGTGACGGTCAGAGCAAAAAAACACCGGAGCGTGTGCTGAGCATGAGCAAGGTAGAGGGTACGCCGTTCAGCAAATACCAGATGCTGAACCAGATCCTGTCTGCAAGAAAGCTGGATAAGCATGGCGAAGTGAAAAAGGGACTGAAACAGTATCTCCGCCAGGAGCAGTATGTGAAAGAAATGTTTGTCATTACAGAAGAGGACTGAATATATGAACGAAATTCGTGATTTGATCATAGGAATTGATTTTGGAAAAGAATATTCCCAGATCTGCTATTATGACCGGAAAGGGGAGGAACCCTGTTCCGTGTCTATGAAGGTTGGTTCCGAAGAATATGAGGCGCCTACCTGTATCTGCAGACGAGGGGAGCACAAAGAATATACCATCGGTCTTGAGGCAGTCTATTTTGCCAGGGAAAAGGGCGGTCAGATGGTGGATGACCTGTATGGGATCTGTAAGAAGGAAGAAAGTGTGCAGATCCTAGGAGAGCAGGTAAAGCCATGGGAGCTGCTTCAGGTTTATCTGGAAGGAATGCTGAAATTCCTTGGAGTGGCAGACATTGTAAAAAATACAAAGTGTCTGGTGATCACAAGCCCGGAGCTTGAGGATACCCAGGTAAAAAATATGGAAAAAGCCTGTGAAGCCATTGGCTTTCGCAAGGAGCAGTATATGCTGATGGACCATGGGGAGAGCTTTTATTACTATTCCCTTACCCAGAAAAGAGAGACCTGGAACCGCAGCATTGGCTGGTACTCCTTTGATCAGGATGCGGTAAGCTTTCAGCAGCTTACAATGGACGGAAGCACAAGACCGGTTCTGGTGCGTTTGGAAGAGCCGAAGACCACAGTTCTGCCATCTCTTACAGCCCCTGAGGAAGAGGGTGAAAAGGCGGTAGAAGCAAGGGATGAAGCTTTTCGTGACTTTGTGAAGGAAACTCTTGGAACCGGACTTTTTTCCAGTATCCAGATCACAGGATATGGATTCAGCCCGGAGTGGGCCAAGTTGTCTGTTGGAAGCCTTTGCATGCAGAGAAGAAAGGTTTATTATGGAAATAATCTTTTTGCAAAGGGAGCCTGTGCAGCTGGCAAAGAAAGGCTGGAGGATAAGATCCTGAAGGGCTACCGCTATATGAGTCCTGCACTTGTTCTGAAGGATGTGGGAATGGAGATGCGGGTGATGGGAGCTCCGGCTTATTATCCGCTGATCGAGGCTGGAAAGAACTGGTACGAATGTAAGGCTGGATGCGAGCTGATCCTGGATGATACCACAGAGCTTGTTTTTGTTGTGGGAACCTTTGGAGAGAAGCAGAAAAAGAAGGTGATCATGGGACTGCCGGGACTTCCGGAGCGCCCCAATAAGACCACAAGGCTGTCGCTGTCTCTTGCCTATGTGTCACAGAAGAAATGCCGGGTTGTAGTAAAGGATCTTGGCTTCGGGGAAATGTTCCCTTCAAGCGGCAGGGTCTGGGACGAACTGGTGGAGTGGTAAAGGAGGCAGAAGATGAGCGGTTATATTTTATGTCAGACAAAGAAGGCGGATAAGCCGTTTTTTGTGGAGAGCATCAATACCAATATTTATTCGCTGGAGGAGCTTTGCTACTTTTTGTACCACAATCTTTATCTGGTGGATGCCTCTATTATAAATGAAACTCTCTGTACCTGGATCAGCGAGGAGCTGGACCTGCCCAGGCTGGCGGCCAAGCTGCGCCCTCACCTTGGCAAGTTTGCAAGCGCAGAGGATGTGCTGTATCCGGTGTTTAAGGAGATCAATTATCTGACTTATGAGGAATTAAAGAGCTTAAACGTGAAGCTTTCAAAGCTGGATCAGGAGTTCCCGATCCTTAGGAAAAAGCAAAAGGGAGATGCCCTGGTGAAGAATAAGATGTATGTAAGTGCCATCAAGGTATATCAGCAGCTTCTGAAAAAAGAGGGGCTGGATCAGGTGAAGCCAGGGCTGACCATGAGTATCTGGCACAATCTTGGATGTGCGTACAGCTATCTTTTCCAGATGGAGAAGGCTATGGAGTGCTTCTGGGAGGCGTTTCTTACAGAGAGCGATGAGAAAGAGCTGGTTTGTTACCTGCTTGCTTACCGCAGTGTGAAGAAGCCGCAGGAGTATGAGAACAGATTGAAGGAGCTGAAGGTGTCTGAGGAGGTAAAAAATACGCTGCAAAAGGCGCTGGATGAATTTACACAGAAAAAAGAGATCAGCATAAAGCCAGGGAAGACAGATGAAATGCTGGAGAAGCTGACGGGAGAGTATCATAGGAGCACAGGTTCATGATGGACCTGTGTTTCTTTTTTTCTAAAAAACTATATTGACAGATTCACTTTCATATGCTACCATACAACCATACTTTAGCATGGTAGTGTGAAAACGTACTAAAATAATGAGAATCATAGTTCAGGAGGATAGATATTATGAAAAAAAGAATGCTGGCAATTATGATGAGCGCGCTGATGGCAGCAGGTGTGTGCTCTGGTGTGACAGTTTATGCAGATGCAGACAGCAAGACACTGACCGTTGGATTTGATGCAGAGTACCCGCCATTTGGATATATGGACGAAAATGGAGAATATGTTGGTTTTGACCTGGATATTGCCCAGAAGGTTTGTGATAACCTTGGCTGGGAGCTGGTGAAGAAGCCAATCAACTGGGATTCCAAGGATATGGAGCTGAATTCCGGAAATATTGACTGTATCTGGAATGGATTCACCATCAATGGACGTGAGGACGATTACACCTGGTCAGATCCTTATCTGAACAACGAGCAGGTAATGGTAGTTGCTTCTGATTCCGGAATTGAGACATTGGCTGACCTGGCTGGAAAGAATGTGGTTGTACAGGCCGCTTCCGCTGCTTTGGATGCCTTAAACAGCGACGACAATAAAGACCTGACAGACAGCTTCGGTTCCCTTACAGAGAACCCGGATTACAACACCGCATTTATGAACATTGATTCCGGCGCAGCTGACGCAGTTGCAGTAGACATCGGAGTTGCCAAATACCAGCTGGCGCAGAGAGAGGATGGCAAATACAAGATCCTGGACGAGCCGATCCAGAGTGAGCAGTATGGCATTGGCTTTGCCAAAGGAAATGAGGAGCTTCGCGATACTGTATGGGCTGAGGTTATGAAGCTGTATGACGAGGGCGAGATCGACAAGCTGGCTGAGCAGTACGGCGTGGCTGATATGCTTTGCCTGGGAGATGCAGACAGCGCTGATGCAGCAGAGGAAAGCGCAGATGCTGAGGAGACTGCCGATGCAGAAGAAACAGATGCAGCTGAGGACGAGGCTGAATAATTTTAATTTAGAATTCATTATTTCGTACATAGAAAGCAGAGAAGAGGGTACCTGGCGCACCCTCTTTTCTTAGCGAGAAGGGCGTCTGTTTCCAAAGAAAAAGTTTGATTTACGAGAATGGCGAATGAAAGTCCATGCTCGCATGAAACCTCGGCGATTGCCGCGAAACGAAAGATAGAAAAGGCAGATTCCTTAGAATACAAGTATCAACAGGAGGAACATAATAATTATGAGTTTTAGTGTAATGTTAAGCCAGCTTGCAAAGGGAATGACTGTAACCACGGAAATTTTCTTTGTAACCCTTATCTTTTCCCTGCCTCTTGGCCTTCTGGTCTGTTGGGGAAAAATGTCCAAAATACCAGTGATCCGGTGGATCGTGTCCGCCTATATTTCCGTCATGCGCGGAACCCCGCTCATGCTCCAGCTGATGGTGGTATATTTTGGACCTTATTTTATCTTCGGAATCCGGATTTCCATGGGCTACAGCCTGATCGCGGTATTCATTGCCTTTACCATCAACTATGCAGCCTACTTTGCGGAAATTTATCGTGGTGGAATTGAGTCTATGCCTGTAGGTCAGTACGAAGCAGCCAGAATCCTCGGCTACTCCAAAGCCCAGACCTTCTTTCGCATTATCCTTCCCCAGGTATTCAAACGAATCCTGCCATCCATCACCAACGAGGTCATTACTCTGGTAAAAGATACCTCTCTGGCTTTCGTAGTAGCAGTAGCTGAAATGTTCACTCTAGCAAAGCAGATCGCCAGCTCCCAGACTACTATGGTGCCATTCGTGGTAGCGGCTGTATTCTACTATGTATTTAACCTGCTGGTAGCTGTGATCATGGATAAAGTTGAGAAGAAACTGAATTATTATCGTTAAAAATTTACCAATAACCAGCGGTTTTGCAATGTATATTCATGTAGCCGTGCATTTCAGGAGCGGTTTTAGTGTAGGCGAGATCCAGGCCTTACGGAGACTTAGCCGAGAGGGCTCTCCCGAGCGGCTTAGTCGCAGTTAGGTCTTAGCTTGCCGGAACGTTGCGACGCACGGCGGTGAATATACATTGTAAAACCGCGTCCGGGAAACCAAAGGAGTCACTTACCATGAAATTATTCGAAATGAAACACATAAAGAAAAGCTTCGGAGCCTTAGATGTGCTCCGCGACATTTCCCTGGAAGTAGATCAGGGCGAGGTCCTCAGCATTATCGGACCCTCCGGTTCCGGAAAGTCCACATTGCTTCGCTGCGCCACCGGCCTGGAAACCCCAGATTCCGGCGAAATCATCAAAAACGGAAAAATCGGTCTGGTCTTCCAGAACTTTAACCTTTTTCCACATTTTTCCGTAATCAAGAATATTGTTGACGCTCCCATTAAAGTCCAGAAACGGGACAAAAAAGAAGTCTACGCCCAGGCAAGAGAGCTTCTGAAAAAAATGGGACTCTCCGACAAGGAAAACTACTATCCCTACCAGCTCTCCGGCGGACAGCAGCAGCGAGTTTCCATCGCCAGAGCCTTGTGCATGAACCCGGACATCCTTTTCTTCGACGAGCCAACCTCTGCCCTGGATCCGGAGCTCACCGGCGAAATCCTGAAGGTCATCAAAGACCTGGCAGCCGAACACATCACTATGGTGATTGTCACTCACGAAATGAGCTTTGCCCGTGATATCTCCGACCGGATCATCTTCATGGATGACGGCCTGATCGCTGTAGAAGGCACTCCGGAAGAAGTATTTTCCTCCGATCACGTAAGAATGAAGGAATTCCTGGGGAAATTCCATCAGGGGCTTGCTTAAAATCTTTGGATGTTATATAATCCCCTTGTATGTGGAAAAAAGGCTGAGGCATCAGTCTGCCCATGGACAGGAAGATAAATCCGATTTCAAGGCAGCATTGAACAGAACCCTGCTCCACATTGTATTTGTAATCGTTAATTATACGATTACATATAAGTTGCAAAGTGAATTATAAATATTTACTTAGAAACAGGAGAGAAAGAATGAGTACAGACAGATACACAAGCCCTTTGTCTGAGCGCTATGCCAGCAAGGAAATGCAGTACATTTTTTCACAGGATATGAAATTCCGCACCTGGAGAAGACTCTGGATCGCTCTGGCAGAGACTGAGAAGGAGCTTGGACTGAACATCACCCAGGAACAGATCGATGAACTGAAGGCTCACGCAGACGACATTAACTATGATGTTGCCAAGGCCCGTGAGAAGGAAGTACGTCACGATGTTATGTCCCATGTATATGCTTACGGCGTACAGTGCCCGAAAGCAAAGGGAATCATCCACCTGGGAGCAACATCCTGTTATGTAGGAGATAATACAGACATCATTGTTATGACAGAAGCCCTGAAGCTGGTTCAGAAGAAACTGGTAAACGTAATTGCAGAGCTTTCCAAGTTCGCTGACAAATACAAAGATCAGCCTACCCTTGCATTTACCCATTTCCAGCCTGCACAGCCTACTACAGTGGGCAAGCGTGCTACACTTTGGACACAGGAATTCATGATGGATCTTGAGGATCTGGAATATGTCCTTAGTACCATCAAGCTTCTTGGATCAAAGGGAACCACAGGTACACAGGCAAGCTTCCTGGAGCTCTTTGATGGAGACCAGGAGACCATCGACAAGATCGATCCAATGATCGCTGCCAAGATGGGCTTTAAGGAATGCTATCCGGTATCCGGACAGACTTATTCCCGTAAGGTAGACACTCGTGTTGTAAATGTGCTTGCAGGAATCGCAGCAAGTGCACACAAGATGTCAAACGATATCCGCCTTCTTCAGCACTTGAAGGAAGTGGAAGAGCCATTTGAGAAATCCCAGATCGGATCCTCCGCTATGGCGTATAAGAGAAATCCAATGAGAAGTGAGCGTATCGCTTCCCTTTCCAGATATGTAATGGTAGATGCCCTGAACCCGGCAATCACCTCTGCAACCCAGTGGTTTGAGAGAACCCTGGATGATTCCGCAAACAAACGTCTTTCCGTACCGGAAGGCTTCCTTGCAATCGACGGAATCCTGGATCTGTGCCTGAATGTGGTAGACGGCCTTGTGGTTTATCCGAAGGTGATTGAGAAGCACATGATGGCTGAACTGCCGTTTATGGCAACTGAGAACATTATGATGGATGCAGTAAAAGCAGGCGGAGACCGTCAGGAGCTTCACGAGCGCATCCGTGAGCTTTCCATGGAAGCAGGAAAGAATGTAAAGGTAGAAGGTAAGGACAACAACCTTCTTGAGCTGATCGCAGCAGATCCTGCATTTAATCTGACTCTGGAAGAGCTTCAGAAGACCATGGATCCGAAGAAATATGTGGGACGTGCCAAAGAACAGACCGAGGCCTTTATTGCCAAGGTGGTAAATCCGGTTCTGGATTCCCACAAAGAAATGCTTGGAATGACAGCAGAAATTAATGTCTGATAAAAATAAATTCGATCAAACACAGGAGGAATTTGAGTTATGATCAAAGCAGTAGTTGGAGCAAACTGGGGAGATGAAGGTAAGGGTAAAATTACCGACATGCTCGCTGAGAAAGCTGATATTATCGTTCGATTCCAGGGTGGCGCAAATGCCGGACATACCATCGTAAACGACTATGGTAAGTTTGCACTTCACACTCTGCCGTCAGGTGTATTCTACGGACACACCACAAGTGTGATCGGCAACGGTGTTGCACTGAATATCCCTGTATTTTTCAAAGAGTACAATGAAGTGATCAGCAAAGGTGTTCCGGCCCCGAAGATCCTGATCTCTGACAGAGCACAGATGGTTATGCCATACCACATTCTGTTCGACCAGTATGAGGAAGAGCGTCTGGGAGGCAAATCCTTCGGATCTACCAAATCCGGTATCGCACCTTTCTATTCTGACAAATATGCAAAAATCGGTTTCCAGGTAAACGAGCTCTTTGATGAGGATCGTCTGAAAGAGAAGCTGGCAAGCGTTTGCGAGACAAAGAACGTTCTTCTTGAGCATTTATACCACAAACCGCTTCTGAATGTGGACGAGCTTTTTGCAGAGCTGATGGAATACAAGAAAATGGTTGCACCATATGTATGCGACGTTTCCCTGTATCTGAATAACGCACTGAAAGAGGGCAAAGAGATCCTTCTTGAGGGACAGCTTGGAACCCTGAAAGATCCAGACCACGGTATTTATCCAATGGTTACATCTTCTTCTACACTGGCTGCTTACGGCGCGATCGGAGCTGGTGTACCTCCATATGAGATCCAGAAGATCGTTGTAGTAAGCAAGGCTTATTCCAGTGCTGTAGGTGCTGGCGCATTTGTTTCCGAGATTTTCGGAGAAGAGGCTGACGAGCTTAGAAGACGCGGCGGTGACGGCGGAGAGTACGGCGCTACCACAGGACGTCCGAGACGTATGGGATGGTATGACTGTGTTGCTTCTAAATATGGCTGCCGTCTTCAGGGCGCTACAGATGTAGCATTTACTGTACTTGATGTACTTGGATACCTGGATGAGATTCCGGTTTGTGTTGCTTACGACATTGACGGAGAAATCACCACAGACTTCCCGACCACAGCCAAACTTGAGAAAGCAAAACCAGTTATCGAGAAGCTTCCAGGATGGAAATGCGATATCCGCGGAATCAAGAACTACGAGGATCTTCCAGAGAACTGCAGAAAATACATCGAGTTCATCGAGGAGAAAATCGGATATCCGATTACCATGGTTTCCAACGGACCGGGAAGAAACGATATTATTTACAGAAATAAATAATTGGGAAAAAAGCGGCAGAGGATATGCTGCTTACATGTAAGGATATGACTGCGCCGGAGGATTTTCTCCGGCGTGTGTTGTATATGGGAGAAAAGAATGAAAAATTTGAAACGTGCAGCTGCCATTCTTGGAGTGGTGGTTTTACTGGCTGTTTGCTGCCTGCCCATGATTTTCGCATTTGGCAGCGGCGACAATGCTCAGGGGAATTTTAAGGCAGCAGTAGGCAGCGTGATCCTGGTGCCTGTGCTGGCCTATGTTTTTCTTATGGTCTACAAGCTTCTGAAGAAAGAGAATAAGGAGGCAGAGGGTGAAGTGAAGAATATTATTTTTGACGTGGGACAGGTTCTGGTTTCTTATGAGTGGGAGAGCTATCTGAAGGATTTCCATTTCCAGGAAGAAGAGGAGAAGCTGATCGCGGAGAAGGTTTTTAAGAGCCAGATCTGGAATGAGCGCGACCGCGGACTTCTTCCAGAGGAAGAGTATCTGAAACAGTTTATCGCAGCAGTTCCGGTTGAATATGAGGAAGACGTGAAGCGCGTAATTGACGAATCTGAGAAGACAGTTGGAATCAAAGATTATGCAGAGACCTGGACAAGCTACCTGAAAAGTCAGGGCTACCATTTGTATGTTCTCTCAAACTATAGCCAGCTGATGCTGGATCGCACCAGACCTAATAAGATGCCTTTCTTGAAAAACATGGACGGTGTAATCTTCTCCTGTGAGGTAGGGCAGATTAAGCCGGAGGCTGATATTTATAAGACACTTCTTTCCAGATATGGCTTGAAGCCAGAGGAGAGTGTCTTCCTGGATGACCGCCCGGAGAACTGTGAGGCAGCGAGGAAGCTTGGTATTCATGCTATTGAATTCCATGATCTGAAGCAGGCTGCAAAAGAGCTGGAGAAACTTGGTGTGAAGTAGAATAGAAA
Source organism: Blautia sp. Sow4_E7 (assembly GCF_052116245.1). Taxonomy (NCBI): domain Bacteria; kingdom Bacillati; phylum Bacillota; class Clostridia; order Lachnospirales; family Lachnospiraceae; genus Blautia; species Blautia sp. Sow4_E7. The sequence goes on along the minus strand of NZ_JBQKLL010000020.1, from coordinate 13,266 downwards.
TATAAGTGCAAAGGATGTTTCAAAGATGAATTATTTTGACTGCCACGCAGATACACTTACGGAGATACCTACAGGAGAAACTCTGAACCAGAATTCCGGAGATCTGGATCTGAACCGGCTGGGAGATTTTGTGGAAAAATATACACAGATTTTTGCAGTGTGGAAGGATTCCCAGAAGATGGATAAAGAAGATCCGGAGAAAGAGTTTCTGTGGCTCTATCACCGGGCTATGGCCTATCTTGAGGAAGAGAACCGGAAAATCCTGTTGTGTAAAAGCGGCGAGGAAATGAAAAAAGCACACAGTATGCGAAAAGCTGCCGCCTTTTTGTCCATAGAAGACATTTCCCTTATGGGAAAATACGTGGAAAATGTGCGGAAAATGGGCTTTCGTTTTGCCATGCTTACCTGGAATTATGAGAATGAATACGGATGTGGAGCCGCTTTTGACCAGAAGAAAGGGCTGACTGCCAAGGGAAAAGAACTTGTGAAAAATCTGCTCTCACAGGATCTGGTGCTGGATGTTTCCCATCTTTCTGACCAGGGGGTAGAAGATCTGTTTCTGCTTACGGACAGACCGATCATTGCTTCCCATTCTAATGTAAGAGAGGTGTGGGACCGGCCAAGAAATATCAGAAGTGAGCATTTGAAAGAACTGATTCGCAGAAAAGGGATTATCGGAATGAATTTCTTTTCCAACTTTGTAGGGGAAGAGCCAGGAATGGAAGATATCCTTCGCCATATGGATCAGGTGCTGGAACTGGGAGGAGAAGACTGCCTGGCACTGGGCGGCGATTTCGACGGCTGTGCCGGAAGATTTCCCGCTGGAATGCAAGGAGTCCAATCAGTTCCAAGTCTGCGGGAAGCGCTTCTTGCCCATGGGTATCATGAGAACCTGGTGGAGAAGATTTTCTATGGAAATGCAGATCGGTTTGTAATGGAAAATGTGAGATAGAACGAGAATGGTTTCAGACGAGGTTCTGTGAAATCGGATTCGTTATAGAACCAGAGAATAGATAAAGTCAACGCCCCGGATTCTGCGAGTACTTCAGAATACGGGGCGCTTCGGGGAGGATATAAGTTAATCTCGCTTATCTTTTGTAATGCTGCGTCATCATTGAAGGGGTTCAATGAATTTGTTGGTTCATTTTACTGAACAGTCATAGTATGAACCTGTTCCTGATTTTTTATACATATGTCACAGAAAAATAGTATGAATTTTATGAAAAATCTGCAAGAAAATTTTGGAGAAAAAATAGGATTTGTGTTTTCCGGCAAAAGATGGTATAATAAATTTCAGCTGTAAAACGGCACAATTACGAAATTTTGTTGAAAAGAGGAATAAGAAATGAGCGATAAGACCATTTTAGAGCAGTGGCGTGCCATTGCCTATGACCAGCAGGCAGACCGTAATAAACTTCAGCAGTTCTGGGCAAGATATTTTAACATTGAGAAGAACATTTATGCACAGCTTCTTGAGAATCCGGACGAAGTAGTTACCGGTACCGTAAAAGAGCTGGCAGAGAAATATAATCAGGAAGTACTTACCATGGTTGGTTTCCTTGATGGAATCAACGACAGCCTTAAGATCCAGAACCCGATCGAGACCATGGATGAGAACACTACCGTAAGCCTTTGCTTTGACAAAGAGCTTCTTTACAAGAACATGGTAGATGCGAAGGCTGACTGGCTGTACAATCTTCCACAGTGGGACAAGATTTTCACTCCAGAGAAACGGAAAGAGCTTTATCTTGAGCAGAAGAAATCCGGTACTGTTGTAAAGGCACACAAGATCGGACGTAACGATCCGTGTCCATGCGGAAGCGGAAAGAAATACAAATTCTGCTGTGGCAGAAATAAATAATCGAATGTGAATATAGACCGGAATCCGGTGGATTCCGGCCGAGGGGACGGATTGCAATGGTGGATAACTGCCAGGCAATCCGTTTCGTGTATATAAGAAAGAGAGAAGAGAATTTGAGCTTATTTTGTTTTTGCGCCGGGATTTTAAGCCTGGCTTATTATGTACTGATCGTGGTATATGCTGGGATCACAGCTGATTTTGCATGGTTCTGGGTGCTGCTTACGGCAGTTTTGGAGGGAACTGCAGTGCTGATCCGCTATGGCAGAAATCATCCGGGATTTTTCCCAGGGTGGCTGGGAACTGTAGCTCTTGGGGTGGTACTGGCTGGGATTGTCTGTTTTGGCTTTCTCTGTAGCCGTATCATTTCCGGAATGAAGACGTCTGCGAAGAAAAATCTGGACTATGTGGTAGTGCTTGGCGCCCATGTAAAAGGCGACGTACCATCCAAGGCTCTGGAGCTTCGCCTGAAAGCAGCGCTGAAATATGCCAGGGAGAATGAGGATACCATTTTGATCCTTTCCGGTGGACAGGGCTTCGGGGAGGACATTACGGAAGCGAAATGTATGGAAAATTATCTGACGGCACATGGCATTTCCAGTGATCGGCTGGTATTGGAAGAAAAGTCCACAAGCACGAAGGAAAATCTGAAATTTTCTGATGAGCTTACCGGATGCAGTAAGAAAAATACGGGAGTCTTGTCTAATAATTTTCATGTGTACCGGGCGGTAAAAATAGCAGAAAAGGCAGGCTATGAACATCCATATGGAATTGCCGCCGCATCAGATCCGATCATGCAGGTGCATTATGTGGTAAGGGAAGTGGCAGCACTTATAAAGGCGAAAATCTGTGGGAATATCTGAAGGGTAACCGAAATTTTTTATCATCTTTATTTCGCAGATTATTGACAAACTTAAGGCCCGAGGCTATAATGGGACACAGTGATAAGAAAACACGTTGACGAGAAGAGTAAACTGTGGAATGTTTCAGAGAGAGGCAGGCAGCTGGAAATGCCTTATCAGGAAGCAGTCGAAAACTACCTCTGAGTGGCCCTAATCCGGTCCGGTGATTCCGTTACCATCAAATAAGTGGCCTGGTTTACAGATACGTATGCTATGGCAAGCAGGGTGGAACCGCGAGTATATTCGTCCCTTACAGTGTGAGAACATTGTAAGGGGCTTTTTTGTTTTATGTAAGTAATGTGCTAAAGTTTATATTTGTATGAGACTTTGGCGTATACTGCAAGCGAGCGAATTGAAGAAGTTATTAATTTGCCCGTCTCGTCCCTGCATGGGAGTACAAGAAAAGGTTTATTTTCAGTGCTCAGTCAAACGTTACCATACGTTTTTCGTATCAGACAGTTTCCTGCCAGATACAGTTTCAGAAAAAGAAAAGGAGACACGAATCATGATTATCACATTAAAAGACGGTTCTAAAAAAGAATACGCAGAAGCAAAATCCGTTATCGACATTGCATCTGACATCAGCGAAGGACTTGCAAGAGTTGCATGTGCAGGAGAGGTTGACGGAGAAGTAGTTGACCTTAGACATGTAGTTGACAAGGACTGTGAGTTAAGCATTCTCACATTCGAGGATGAAGGTGGAAAAGGCGCTTTCCGTCACACCACATCCCACATTATGGCACAGGCCATCAAGAGACTGTATCCAGATGTAAAGCTTGCGATCGGACCATCTATTGCAGACGGATTTTATTATGATATTGACAGCGAGAACCCGATCACTACAGAGGATCTTGCAAAGATCGAAGCAGAGATGAAGAAAGTAGTAAAAGAAGCACTTCCGATCACCCGCTTCACCAAATCCAGAGAAGAAGCAATCGCATTCTTCAAAGAGAAAAATGAGCCATACAAAGTAGAGCTTATCGAAGACCTTCCAGAAGATTCCGAGATCAGCTTCTATCAGCAGGGAGAGTTTGTGGACCTTTGTGCAGGACCTCACCTGATGACAACCAAACCGGTAAAAGCATTCAAGCTTACCAGCATTGCAGGTGCTTACTGGAGAGGAAGCGAGAAGAACAAAATGCTTACCAGAATCTACGGAACATCTTTCACAAAGAAAGCAGATCTGGACGAGTACATCAACCGTATGGAAGAGGCTAAGAAACGTGACCACAGAAAACTGGGCAAAGAGCTTGGTCTGTTCATGATAAGTGACGAAGGTCCTGGATTCCCATTCTTCCTTCCTAAGGGAATGGTTCTGAAGAACACTCTTCTTGACTACTGGAGAGAGATCCATCAGAAAGCAGGATATGTTGAGATTTCCACACCGATCATGCTGAACCGTCACCTTTGGGAGACATCCGGTCACTGGGATCACTATAAAGAAAACATGTACACAACTGTAATCGACGACCAGGATTTCGCAATCAAGCCAATGAACTGCCCGGGCGGTATCCTTGTATACCAGTCAGAACCGCGTTCTTACCGTGACCTGCCGCTTCGTATGGGTGAGCTTGGTCTGGTACATCGTCATGAGAAATCCGGACAGCTTCACGGACTTATGCGTGTACGCTGCTTCACACAGGATGATGCCCATATCTTCATGATGCCAGAGCAGATCCGTGATGAGATCAAAGGCGTAGCCAAACTGATCGACGAAGTATATCAGCTGTTTGGTTTCAAATATCATGTAGAGCTTTCCACACGTCCAGAGGATTCCATGGGAAGTGATGAGGACTGGGAGATGGCTACAGATGCTCTTCGCGGAGCTCTTGATGACCTTGGCCTGAACTATGTGGTAAACGAGGGAGATGGAGCATTCTACGGACCGAAGATCGACTTCCATCTTGAGGACTCCATCGGAAGAACCTGGCAGTGCGGTACTATCCAGCTTGACTTCCAGCTTCCGCTTCGTTTTAACTGCGAGTACATCGGAGCTGACGGCGAGAAACATCGTCCGATCATGATTCACCGTGTTGCATTCGGTTCTATCGAGCGTTTCATCGGTATCCTGATCGAGCATTTTGCAGGTGCTTTCCCAACATGGCTTGCTCCTGTACAGGTTAAAGTCCTTCCGATCTCTGACAAATACATGGACTATGCAAATAAAGTCCTGGATGAGCTGAAAGAGGCTGGCATCCGTGTTGAAATCGATACCCGTGCAGAGAAGATCGGTTACAAGATCCGTGAGGCAAGACTTCAGAAGATTCCTTACATGCTGGTTGTTGGTGCGAAGGAAGAGGAAGAGGGCAAAGTTTCTGTAAGAAGCCGTTTCCTTGGAGACGAAGGTGCAAAGGATCTTGGTGAGTTCATTACTTCTATCAAAGCTGAGATCAAGAGCAGAGAGAACCGTAAAGTAGAGGTTCAGGAAGAGAAAAAATAATTTGGACGCGCTGGCCGGATTGCCAGAACGTTTTGAAGTGAAAAAATAGGAAAGTGATTTCCATAAAAGAAAGGCGCTGCTGTGAGATGCGGCGCCTTTCTTGAAAAATGTTATAAATATTAAAGCAAATCTGCTGAGTTTAATGGCTGAGCTTGCAGGGAAGCGATGCAGCATGTTTTTTCTATGACTCAGAGAAATATTTTGCCTTAATCTCCTCCACCGGCATCTCTTTCCCCGTCCACAGATGGAAAGCCTCAGCCCCCTGGTAGAGCAGCATATACATACCGTTGAAGGTGCGGCATCCAGCTTCCCTTGCTTCCCTCAGGAAGCGTGTTTCCCGAGGATTGTAGATCACATCTGACACGATCAGATCCGGATGGTAAAGGCTGGTATCTTCAATAATAGTACCCTCTGTATTAGGTGCCATTCCAACAGAAGTGGCATTCAGAAGAAGGGCGCTTTCCGAAATGGCATGTGCCAGAGCTTCTTTATCCTTGTTTTCATGAAGAACAGCCTGGCAGGGAAGTGTGGCGTTGATATTTTCCACCAGCTTCTGTGTGCGCTCCCAGAAACGGCTGGTTTCCCGGGCAAAAATGTGGATCTTTTTTACCCCGTCCAGTGCAGCCTGTGCACAGATGGCAGTAGCAGCGCCACCGGCACCCATGACGGTGATGGTCTTACCTGTGATATCGTATCCGGCATCTTTTACGGCCTGCATATAGCCCACACCGTCTGTATTGTATCCGGTCAGGTGCCCGTTATCATTGACAACGGTGTTCACGGCACCAATCAACCTGGCAGCAGGGGAAAGCTCATCCAGAAGCTCTACGATCTTATTTTTGTTTGGCATAGTAAGGTTGAAACCGCGGATGCCGCAGGTCTTCAGTCCTGTGACAGCTGCTTCCAGATTTTCCTCATTTACATCAAAGCAAAGATACGTGTAATCAAGATCCAGAAGATGGAAAGCTTCATTGTGCATAAGGGGGGAAATACTGTGCGCCACCGGACTTCCAAGAAGTGCGGTAAGCTGTGTGTGACTGGTAATTGGAATCATAAGGTACCTCCTGAGGTTTCTATTATTGTGAAAGTTCGGGACAATCACCATAACTGAGCCAGGTTGGCATGAACAGCCTTAAGGTATTGGAACGTGAACTTTCATTTAGTTTAAAACTGGAAATCATTAAAGCGTTACTATGTATATATTATTCTATGCGAAAGGAGATGTCAAGAAATGACAAAACCCATTCAGATAAAGAATTTGACAATCGGCTCTGGAATCCCGAAAATCTGCGTCCCTCTGATCGGAACCACCAGGGAAAAAATCTGCCAGGAAGCGGAGGCTGCTAAAAAAGCGGCAGCAGACCTGGTGGAATGGCGTGCTGATTTTTTTCAGGGACTGCTTGATCCCGAAGCCTGCCAGAATGTGCTTGAAGCACTGGCTGAAATCCTTGGAGAAACGCCATTGCTTTTTACCATAAGAACCAGCGAAGAAGGCGGAAATATTTCCATTTCCCTGGAGGATTACGCTGCCTGCTGCATAAATGCCGCAAAGAGCAAAAAGGCGGATCTGGTGGATGTGGAAGTAATGGGAAATCCGGAGGAGAAGAAAAAACTGGTTGCAGAGCTTCAAAAAGAAGGTGTGAAAGTAATCGCTTCTTCCCACGATTTTGACAAAACAGACAGCCAGGAGGTGCTTCTGAACCGGTTACGGGAAATGGAAAACTCCGGTGCTGATATTTTGAAGATGGCAGTTATGCCAAAAGGTTTTGAAGACGTGGCAGCCATTATGGAAGCTACCAACGCCATGCGCCAGGAGAGTGAAAAACCGCTGGTATCCATGGCTATGGGAAGCATTGGCTCTATTACCCGTATTTCCGGAGAAAATTTCGGTTCCGGCATTACCTTCGGAACGGTAGGCGCCGCTTCTGCACCGGGACAGTTTCCAATTGGAGAGCTGAGAAGTCTTCTGGATGCTTTGCATAAGAAGAATGAAGAAGGCTGATCTGCGCAAAGAAATGCAAGTTTGCGCAGCTTATGACAGTAGATGAAACATTGAATAATAGAAAGAATCAATAATAAAATAACGAAAAATGACAGATCATGCTGTCGATTTGGGACGAGAAATTCTTAAGGTTTCCCGTCCCTTTTTGACAAAATCTGCGCCCCCTGTGACCGTATAATGGGTTCACTTACCAAAGTGAAGGATTGCCGCTGCTGTAAAAGGCAGCGGATGACAGGCCACAGGGGGCTTTTTATGTATTATGACGTATACATAGACATCGTCTTTCTGACGAATCTCTTAATGGATTACCTTCTTCTTCGCATTGTGGGAAAGCTTTTCCTGCGAAAAAGAAATCGTGGAAGGATTTTGCTGGCGGCAGCCATTGGCGCTCTGTTTTCCTGCCTCATCTTATATGTACTGCCGGATGGGATTTTTCCTGTGAAGGTGCTTTTACATGGAGGATGCGCCTGGATCATGCTGGTGCTTGGACTGGATCTTAAGAAAAACGGACTGCTGTTGAAAGCGCTGGTGACCGTTTATCTGATGGCTTTTTTTATGGGAGGGCTTATGGAAGCGGCTCCTGTAAAAAATATGACGCTGATCCGGTTCCTGGTGATGGCACTTGGAGCCTATATGGGGCTTGACGCACTGATCTATCTCAGCGATTCTTTTCGCGCCAGATGGAAAAATATTTATCCGGTCACCTTGTCCTACCAGGGCAATGTACAACAGTTTTTCGGGCTTTTGGACACAGGAAATCTGCTTGTAGACCCGATGAACCAGAAAGAGGTTTTTGTTATAAAACCTGAGGTTTTGGAAGCGATGATGCCAGAAGAAAAGGCAGACAGGCTAAGGCACCTTAAGGAGAACCCGGGGGAGCTGGAAGGTACAGAACTTACCGACCTGCACCCGCACTTTTTACCCTATCAGACCATTGGGGAGGAGGGCGTGATGCTGGCGGTGGTGTTAGAGGACCTTTGTATTCACACTCCCAGGGAGGTGATTCATGTCGCAAATCCGGTGCTGGCGCTGGCTGTGGAACCCTCTGCTTTGGGAAAAGAGTACCAGGTACTGTTAAATTCCAGAATATTGCATTAGGAGGGGACGCATCTATGAACAGATCAGCAAGTGCAGCTTATTATCCATTTCAGGTAATGCCAAGATTTCTGCTTGGCAGACAGGGAGAGGTTTATTATATTGGCGGAAGTGACATTTTACCGCCGCCGTTGGAATCCCAGAGAGAAGCGAGGATTCTTGAGAAACTTGGGACTTCTGAGGAAAAAGAGGCAAAATCCATTCTGATCGAACACAACCTCAGACTGGTGGTTTATATTGCCAAGAAGTTTGACAATACAGGTGTGAGTGTGGAGGATCTGATTTCCATTGGCACCATCGGGCTGATCAAGGCGATCAATACTTTTAATCCGGTGAAAAATATTAAGCTGGCAACTTATGCGTCCCGGTGTATTGAAAATGAGATCCTGATGTATCTGAGACGAAACAGCAAGACGAAGATGGAGGTTTCCATAGACGAACCGCTGAATGTGGACTGGGATGGAAACGAGCTTCTTCTTTCAGACATTCTGGGAACGGATGACGATGTGATCTCCAGGCGTCTGGAGGATGAGGTAGAGATCAAGCTCCTGGGAAAAGCAATCTCCAAACTTTCTCCAAGGGAGCAGACCATCATCAAGCTGCGTTTCGGACTTGGAAGGCAGGAAGGGCGGGAGAAAACACAGAAGGAGGTAGCTGACCTTCTGGGAATTTCCCAGTCTTATATTTCCAGGCTGGAAAAGCGGATCATGAAGAGGCTGAAAAAAGAAATCGTGAAGTATGAATGATGGATGACTTAAGGAAAAAAGGATGGTTGCAAGTCTTGCTAAAATGAGGGAAATAGCCAGGAATGCAAAACATAAGTGCATCTTGGAATAATAATGGCAAAATTGGAAATTCTACAATAGCATAGAGAAACACATGTAAGAAATATGTTTTACAGCAAAGGAGAATTGCTAATGAATGCCAATGTAGAATTTTTAAACTATGTATATCAGAATTCCCAGATGGGCGTGGATACCCTGGAGCAGCTGCTGGAGATCACGGAGGATGAGAAGCTTCAGTCTTATCTTGAAAAACAGCTTACAGGATACCGTAAATTTCACAATGAAGCCCGGGACATCCTGAACCGAAATGGATATGATGAGAAAGGCCTTGGCACCTTTGAAAAAATCCGCACTTACCTGATGGTGAATCTCCAGACTATGGCTGACGCCTCCACCTCCCACATTGCCAAAATGCTGATCCAAGGCAGCAGCATGGGAATCACCGAAGCCGTGAAAAAACTGCATCAGTACGAAAATGATGTGGAAAAAGACATCAAAAAGCTGATGGAGCGGCTGCAGGAATTTGAAGAGGAAAATGTGGAGAAACTGAAGGAGTTTCTGTAAGAAATAAGATGGCGGGGATAAAGGTCCTTCCAGACGAGGGAAGAATTTATCCCCGCCGCTTTTGTACAAGAATATTACACAACTATAATTAGTCAAGAGTTGGTGGCTGAAAAATTTCTTTAAGATAATCTTCTGCCTGACCTTTGGAAGGGGTAACATTTTGGGGTAAAGCTTGCATAGGTTAAGAGTCTTTATTTGGAGACGGGGCTGTCTCGGATGCGCCATATTTGTCAAGATATTCCTGGGCCTGGCTTTCAGAAAGCTGAAATTTAGTCATTAGCCTTTGTAAAATGTCATCTGAAGGGAGGTTAAAGTCCAAACACATTTCAATGGTCGCTTGGATTTTACCTTCCTCAAACGCTTCTTCACGAAACATCCGCATTGTTTTTTCTTCGTCATATTCATAAATACTCATAGCTTTCGCCTCCGCTCGGTTCTTTAGTAGAAAATCCCGTAAGATATTTTCCTGAATGCATTCGGTGATTGCTTTCTCAACAGCGTCAGAAAGTGGCAGTTCAGCAGAATAGATGCGAATGCGTGCAACATATTCAGAGTAATCTCTGAGAGTATGGCAGGCATCCATTAATTTCTGGTTGTGTCCTTTATTAATATTCAACATAATGGCCTTAAGCTCCAGTGCTGGTTCATCGGTGGCAGGACAGAAGAGACTTGACAGAAGATATTCTGTCCGGTCAGGCTGCGCTGCGGATCCATTATAAAAAATAACAAAGGAAGGCTGCGGAATCTGTACTTTAGCAGAACTATACAGGTTCATGTCTCTCGTGTAGGATGAATAAATATCTGTTATGTACATGAGAAAACGTAAAGGCAGATTGGGATTCACCGTGGATTGCTGCTCATAAAGGGCCAGGCGCATATCAATGATAAAGGAGAGGTCGTTCTTTATTGTCATGTAGATTGCGTTATCCAGTGTGGTGATGGTGAGCATTTCGGGATTTTCGTAGCTGGTTCCATTGATTGCATTGTAAAGTTTCAGTAACTCTGACTTGTCATTGAAGATCATCTTGTAAAGCCTGTCCTTATAGATTCGGTTCACAGGTAAAGGAATGTTGTTCATAAAAGACCTCCTTATAAAGATGGTGGAAGGCCTCTTATAAGATCTCCTGTGTTCTGATCAGAAACCTTCCTGCTGTTATATGGGAAAAGCATGAGATTTCTGAAGTGGCAGAGCGCCGAGGATACCAGAGATGATATCAAATAGACTTACTGAAATGAAATGCTTTGTTATAGTATAGTACAGCCTGGGCTATTTTGCAAGAAAAAGAGTTCGACAGGATTCGACAAATAACCTGTATAAAATAACAAATCCGTAACGGACATCCTAAAAAGGAAAACAGTTACGGATTTGTTATTTTCTTCGGGAAGTGTCAGAGGGCAGGGGGATTTTCCTGTTGGTAAATCCGAGGATATAGTCCGCAGAAACCTGATAGTACTTGCACAGAGCAACCAGATAACGGATCGGCATCTCATTGGCACCGCGCTCGTAACGGGCGTACATGGTCTGAGAAGTACCAAGGTATTCTGCAATCTGAGTCTGCGTCTTATCTGCATCCTCCCGCCACTGGCTCCCTGCCAGTCCAGGTGAAAAAGTCTGTTTCCGCAAAATCCCTGATCGCAGGCATGAAGTTCGGTGACAGCATTTCTTCCTTAAAAACAAGCAACGCCAAAGTGGCAGCAGTCAATAATAAGACTTTCAAGATCACAGCAAAGAAGGCAGGTAAAGCAACTATTACCGTAACTATGAAGAGCGGTGCTTCTGCAAAAGTGACAGTGACGGTAAAGAACAGCAAGATTGCCACCACTAAGATCACAGGAGTCCAGAAAACAGTAACTCTGAAAAAAGGAAAAAAACTTACTTTAAAACCGGTCTTGAATCCGATTACCAGCAGTGATAAACTAACTTATACCAGTTACAATAAGAAGATTGCAACGGTAACTTCAAAAGGCGTGGTCAAAGCTATGAAAAAAGGAAAAGCCACCATTAAAGTAAAAGCCGGAAAGAAAACGGTGACTTGCAAGGTGGTGGTCAAATAAGGAGGAAAGAGAAAATGAAAAGAACCTGGATTTTGATCGCAGCGTTATTGGCTGTGCTTTTGCTGCCGGTTCATGTGCGTGCAGAAGAGACTCAACGGAAAACGTATACGGTACAAAATGGTCGTCTATGTGATGAGACTGGAAAGACTTTTTATGGCTGGAGAGTAGAGAATGGGAAAAAATTCTATTATGCCGGTGGGAAAAAGTGTACTGGATGGAAGAAAATAGGAAAGCTATATTATTATTTTGATAGGAAGAACGGGCTTGCGAAAAACAAAATTGTGGGTTCTAAGAAAAAAGGCTATTACTATGTAGACAAGAATGGGATCAGGGTAACCAACAAAGAAGTAAAACAGGCTGTAAATTTTGTGGTAAAGAATTCCGATCCAAAAGCCAGCAGCCGCCAACGTTTAAAACAATGCTTTAAGGCCTTATGCAAATATCCATATTTTGGCAGATATTATAAGGTAAGTGCATCTAAAATGCCTTCGTTTGCAAAAAGTATGTTCTCGTCCAAGCGAGGGGATTGTTATTATTATGGAGCGGCAATGGCGTATATTGCAAGAGTCCTTGGCTATGAAAGCCGTGTGGCCGGAGGGGGAGTTACTGCTCGCGGAGCCGGCTATCCGTTGTCAGAGCATGGATGGTGTGAAGTACGGATTGGTTCTTCATGGCGGATGATTGATTGCAGTATGCAGAGAGCACATACTAATAAGAACCTGTTTCTGGTAAAAAGATCCAGCTATCCATTCCGGCTTCGCTACGATCAGGTATATACAATGCAGATAAAAAATGGAAAACTGACCTGGAAATAGGACTTTTTTATCTGAAAAAATGTTGGATAGTAAGTTACACAAAAAAATATCAACTTTTTTGTAAAAAGTGCTTGACGATTCCTTGCGGCAGTGGTACTATAAATAAGCTGTCGCAAGGAATTGCTTCTGAAATGCTGAAAAATAAATTAGTTTTCAGAAAATTCAAATTAACTGTTGACAATCGACTGAACTTATGGTAAAGTAATCAAGTCGCTTAAACAGAACGACAGAAACAAACAACTTTAGATACGGTCTGAAAGATCTCAAAAACTTTTGAAAAAAGTGCTTGACAAGATCTGGAAGATATGATAAAGTAAATTAGCTGTCGCAAAGAGCTGACAGCGAACAACCTTGATAACTAAACAGTGAAACACATACGATTCTCGAAAATTTCTTTATACAATTCATTTTCGAATGAAACTTTTAAAAACAGTAATGACGAGAGATAACTAAGCTAGTTGGTTGTCTTGAGTACATCAAACACTTTATCAGAGAGTTTGATCCTGGCTCAGGATGAACGCTGGCGGCGTGCTTAACACATGCAAGTCGAACGGGAAATACTTTATTGAAACTTCGGTCAATTTAATTTATTTCTAGTGGCGGACGGGTGAGTAACGCGTGGGTAACCTGCCTTATACCGGGGGATAACAGCCAGAAATGGCTGCTAATACCGCATAAGCGCACAGAACCGCATGGTTCCGTGTGAAAAACTCCGGTGGTATAAGATGGACCCGCGTTGGATTAGCTAGT